>NZ_JBWBYV010000020.1:0-28059 GCF_056174685.1 Janthinobacterium sp. BHSEK | reverse complement strand
GACCTGGGCCTGGGCAAAACGGTTTCGGCCATCTGCGGCATGGTGCGCGCCGAGAATCTGCCCGTCGTGGTGGTCTGCCCGGCGCACTTGCCGCGCCAGTGGCGCGCCATGATCAAGGAGTTCGCGCCCGACCTGACCGTGCACATTCTCAAGAAAGGTTCGCCATACGACCTGATGCCGCGCTCGCGCTCGAAGCAGATTGAACTGATTCCGCCGCGCCTGCCGGACGTGATCATCACCTCGTATCACAAGCTGCGTGGCTGGGCAGAGACTTTGCACGGCGTGGCGAAATACGTGGTCTATGACGAGTGCCAGGCGCTGCGCAGTCCCGACACCGCAATCTACCAGGCTGCCGCACACCTTGGCGCCGGTGCCGCGCGCCGCATGGGCCTGAGCGCAACACCGATCTATAACTATGGCCACGAGTTCTATCACGTGCTGAACGTGGTGGCGCCCGAGGCGCTGGGCGAGTACGACGAATTCGTGCGCGAGTGGTGCTCGACCGAAGTTGACGGCAAGGCCAGGCTGGCCAACGCCAAGGAATTCGGTGCCTACCTGCGCCGCGAAGGCATCATGCTGCGCCGTACGCGCGCAGATGTGGGCCGCGAGCTTCCCGACTTGTCGAAGATCGTGCACGAAGTAGACGCCGACGAGAAGGCGCTCGATGCCCTGCAGAGCGACGCAATCTCTCTGGCTAAGATCGTCCTGCGCCATAACGAGCAGTTCCGCGGTGAAAAGATGCAGGCCGCCGGCGAATTCGACGCGCTGATGCGCCAGGCCACTGGCATCGCCAAGGCGCCCTATGTTGCCGAGTTCGTTAAATTATTGCTCGACAGCGGCGAGCCGATTGTGCTGTTTGGCTGGCACCGTGCCGTCTATGGTATCTGGATGGAGGCGCTGGCCGACTTCAATCCGGTGCTGTACACCGGTAGCGAGTCGGCGAACCAAAAGGACGAGGCGGTCAGCGCTTTCCTGGCTGGCAAGGCCCAGGTGCTGATCATGTCACTTCGATCCGGCGCTGGCGTCGACGGCCTGCAAGGCTATTGCAATACGGTTGTGTTCGGCGAACTGGACTGGTCGCCTGGCGTGCACGAGCAATGCATCGGGCGGGTGCACCGTGATGGCCAGGATGCGCCCTGCTCTGCTTACTTCCTGGTGTCGGACAGCGGCGCCGACCCGATCATGGCCGAAGTGCTGGGCGTGAAGCGTGAGCAGATCGAGTCGGTGCGCAATCCGGACTCGGCGCTTGCCGAACGGATCAACACTGGCGAGAACAACATTCAGCGACTGGCGCGGGAATTTTTGGCGCGGCGAGGTGAGGCTTTAACGCCAGTGGAAACGGTAGCCGCACTCCCAGGCGTGCCGGGAGCTGCGACATGACCGACAACGACGAAGTGCCGAGCAGCGAGCGCAGCCCAGCCGCCGCGCGCGCGCCGCGCTGGCCCTGATCCTAATTTACGTGGCGGCAACCCTGGCGGGCATCCTGGCCGCGACAACCTGAAAGGTAGATATGAAAACAATAATCGAAGCCGTGCAAGTTCAGCGCCGTGAGGATGGCAGCTACTTCCACCCCGCCCTGGCCAATTCGCCGGACGATGACAGCGCCGTAGCGTTCAGCGCCTGGTTGGCGGAATGCGGCGTCGAAGTCACCCGCGTCTGGATGGAGATCGATGCCGCACCGCTTTTCGGGCGCTACATGGACGACGATACCGACGCACTGATGGAGTGGCAACCCACCACACCAGTCGGCGCCGACTGGTTCCTTCTGGCCATCTTCGACACCGAGGACGATGGTCCCGTAGCGTACTTCGTCCGGCCAGCGCCGGCGGCGACGTGAGTAACCGCAGCCCGGCGCCGCCGCCGGAGGCCCCGGCCGAGGCCGCCTACAAGCTGGACCGCGCCGTGCTGCGCGCGATCCACACCTGCCAGCCCGTGCTGTTTGAGGGCAAGCAGCACTACTTGCGCGCCATGGGTACCCAGGTGCTGGGCGGGGGCGTGTCTTCCGTGATCTACCTGATGGGCGACGCGACAGCGCGCCAGCCCGGTGAAATAACCTTTTTGGAGCATGCAGAATGATTAATCTCCTAGCCGGGAGCGCGCCATGAACATGAGCGACGTAGAAATGCGCCATATCGCCGAAATGGTTGCGGCGCTGGGCGAGGCTGGCGGCAAGCGCACCGCCAACACGGCCGGCGAACTCAACAGGCAACAGATCTGCGCCGCGCTCGGCGTCAGCGAATCAACGATCCGCCGCCTCGAGCAGGCCGGGCTGCCATACACACCGGTCGGCGCGCGCTCCAAGCGCTACGACCTTGAAGAATGCAAGAACTGGTTAAAGGAGAACAACCAATGTCCATCTGGGACGACAAAAAAGGCAGGAAGCACGTCGGCATCATGGTCGATGGCAAAAGAATTCACAGAAAGCTGCCGGAAGGCGCAACTACGAGTGATGCCAAGTTAGCTGAGGCAGAGCTGCGCGCAGCGGTTGCGCGCGCCCCGAAAAGCCAACAGGTGCACATTCCCGGTGACCCGCCGATGGCCTTCATCCTCGCGCTCTACGTCGAGCACTCCGCCAGTTTGCGTAGTAGCGACACGTCGAAGCATCATGCGAAACGACTTGGACCTTGGGCTGAGCGCTACAAAGCAAGCCAGGCCCAGGAGTTTTCCGATCATGTTATCCGTGACATGAGCAAGCTCATACCAAATAAGAAAACCGGCAAACTGGAGCCGGCCTATGCGCCAGCGACGGTGAACCGGTCATTGGCCTGTGCAAAAAAAGGATTGCAGTTGGCATGGCGCCAGCGCCTCATTCCTGAAAATTATGGCTTGCGGATCGATAACATGGCCGTCAACAACAAGCGCGAGGTGTTTCTTACGGTTGATCAAGTAAGGAAGATCGCATCCTTCTGCACGCCGATTGCGCAGGCCGCGATATGGGCGGCACTGCTGACTGGCGCGCGCCGCGGTGAGCTGTTCCAGATCCAGCGTGAGCATATTGGAAAGGACTCGATTACCTTCCCTGCCAGCAATACTAAAACACTCCGGATGCGCGTGGTGCCTATCATCCCAGCCTTACGGCCATGGTTGAAGCATTTTCCGTTGGAGATGACGTTGTACGGTGCCCAGTCTTCGTGGCGCCGCGCACGCGTGAAGGCTGGCATGCCCCACGTGAATTTCCATGACCTCCGCCATTCTTGCGCGAGCATCATGCTGGGCTTGGGCGTGGACCTCTATACGATCAGCAAAATTCTCGGCCATGCCAATGTGCAAACAACACAGCGCTACGCACACCTGCAGGTGGATGCTCAGCGCCTCGCGCTGGACAAGCTATCCGCTCTGGTGGTGGCAAAGTAAATTACACCCGAAAATTACACCCAATAAAAAAGCCGACTACATAAATGTGTCGGCTTTAATATAAGTACTTGATTGTATTGCGAATTCTTGGTGGGAAGTGCAAGTTTCGAACTTGCGACCCCTGCAGTGTGAATGCAGTGCTCTACCCCTGAGCTAACCTCCCGAAGCGAGGCGAATTATCGCATAGGTGTTGCGGCATCTGCAAGGGCTGGCAAGAGGAAATTTGTCATGGCCCACTTTTTTCTCAGGCGGCCGCTGGTGGGGCCGTGACGGCGGTCCAGATGCACTGGCCCTTGGCGGCCTTGTCGAGGCCGGCGATGGTGGCGGCGTGGGCAGCGAGCTCGTCGGCTGTGGCGCTCTGGAAGATGACTTCGGCCAGCGGCACGATTTCCAGCACGGCGCCGTCGGCGGCCACTTCCACTTCTTCTTCCATGCTCAGGCTGTTTTGCCCGCGCGTCATGGCCAGGTAGACGTCGGCCAGCAATTCGGAGTCGAGCAGCGCGCCGTGCAGCTTGCGGTGGGCGTTCGAGACGCCGTAGCGGTCGCACAGGGCGTCGAGCGAGTTGCGCTTGCCGGGATGCATCTCCTTCGCCTGCACCAGGGTGTCGATCACGCCAACCACTTGTTCGTGCACGGGCGGCAGGTTCAGGCGCTTGAATTCCGCGTTGAGGAAGCCGATATCGAAGGGGGCATTGTGGATGATCAGTTCGGCGCCGGCGATGTAGGCGCGGAATTCGTCGGCGATTTCCGCGAATTTCGGCTTGTCGCTGAGGAATTCCGTCGTCAATCCGTGGACGGCCAGCGCGCCCTCTTCCGAATCGCGCTCGGGATTGATGTAATGGTGGAAATTATTCCCCGTCAACATGCGGTTGTTCAGCTCGACCGCCCCGATCTCCAGGATGCGGTCGCCCGTGCGCGGATTCAGGCCGGTGGTTTCAGTATCGAGAACAATTTGACGCATGGCGGATTCATTCGTAAAAGCAAAAAGCGAAGGGCACAGTATAGCAAACCTGTGTGCTGCAATCGCACCCAGACATGTTCGAACGCCCAATAAAACCGTAGCGAGCGGCAGTGATTTGTGGCCGAGAAGCGCAACCGTACTCAAGTACGGTGAGCATCACAGGCCACAAAGCGCGACGCGCAGTAGGTTTGGTTGGGCGTTCTTAGGCGCGCACGGTTTCCACGCCCAGGTTGGCCAGCTGATCGGCCCGCTCATTGCCCGGATGGCCGTTGTGGCCGCGCACCCAGCGCCACTCCACTTCGTGCACGGCCTGGGCAGCGTCGAGCGCCTGCCACAGGTCGACGTTTTTCACGGGCGCCTTGGCCGCCGTTTTCCAGCCGCGCGCCTTCCAGCCGTGGATCCATTCGCTGATGCCCTTCTGGACATACTGGCTATCGGTATACATCACCACCTGGCAGGGACGTTTGAGCGCCGTCAAGGCTTCGATCACGGCCTTCAATTCCATGCGGTTATTCGTCGTATTCAGTTCCCCACCGTAAATTTCTTTCTTGGCGCCATCGGCCACCATCAGTGCGCCCCAGCCGCCCGTGCCGGGATTGCCCTTGCATGCGCCATCGGCATAAATCTCAACCTTCGTTTCTACCTTATCCATCTTGCTGTTCCCGCCTTTTATTCGTGACCGGTGCGCCTGCGGGCGCCGTCGCCGGTTTCTTGGTCCACGCCGGACCGATCAAACGCATCCCTTTGACGCGCTTGATCGCCTGCACTATATACACTGCGCCCAGATATGGCCACCAGCGCGCGCCCGCCTTGTCCATGAAGGCGTTGCGGCGCAGCCATTTTTCTGTCCGGCAGGCAGGTGCGTAACAGCCGAAGTGGCTTTGGCTGACGCCCATGTTCAGCAATTTTAACCAGTCTTTCATGCGCGGCATAGAGATCAGCTCGCCCGCCTGCGGCAGATAGCGGCGTCCCGTGATGCGTCCCAGCCCCTGGCGCATGCCCCACAGGCTGGCCGGATTGAAGCCGCAGACGATCACGCGCCCTTCCGGGATCAGCACGCGTTCGACTTCGCGCAAGACCTGGTGCGGCTCGGCAGCAAATTCGAGCACGTGCGGCAAGACCACCAGGTCCAGGCTTTGCGAGTCGAACGGCAGCTCGTCGAAGGCCGACACGAGGGTCAGTCGGCTGCCCTGCGGCGATTGCGACGGCAGGCGCGCATCGAGCAGCCATTTGTTCGGCATGCGGTTGGCGGCCAGCGCATCGAGCTGCGGCAAGCCGATCTGCACGGCGTTAAAGCCGAAGATATCCACGGTCAGGCTGTCGAGGCATTGCTGTTCCCAGGCGCGCACGTAGAGACCGGCCGGGGTCTGCAACCAGCCGTCAAGCGCTATAATGGATTTTTCGGATGCCGCACTGTCCATTCAGTTTTCTCTTTTGCTCATGACACACTCCCCTGAACACGCTTTATCGGTACTTGCCGTGCCCGCCTTTGCCGACAATTACCTGTGGCTGATCCATGACGGCCGCCACGCCGCCGTGGTCGACCCCGGCGATGCGATGGCCATCCTCGATGCGCTGCAAGCCCATCAGTTGACCTTGTCCGCCATTTTACTCACGCATCACCACGCCGACCACACGGGTGGCGTACCTGAATTGTTGCAGCATTTCGCCGTGCCCGTCTTCGGCCCGCGCAATGAGGCTATCACAGCCATCACGGAACCGCTTGGCGAAGGCGATGTCGCCTACGTGGCCGAGCTGGGCTTGCAGCTGACGGTCATCGACGTGCCCGGCCATACCAAAGGGCATATCGCCTATGTGCGCCAGCGCGACGAGCGCAGCGGCGCGCCGTGGCTGTTTTCCGGCGACACCCTGTTTGCCGGCGGCTGCGGCCGCCTGTTCGAAGGCACGCCGGGCCAGATGGCCGATTCGCTGGGCAAGCTGGCCGCCCTGCCCGACGATACCGAGGTATTTTGCGCGCATGAGTACACCTTGTCCAATCTGCGCTTCGCCAACGCCGTCGAGCCGGGCAACGTGGCCTTGCAGGAACGCATCGCCATCGACACGGAAAAGCGCCAGCAAGGTCTATCGACCGTACCGTCGACCATTGCTCTTGAAAAAGCGACGAACCCCTTCCTGCGCTACCGCGAACCGGCGATCTTGACCAGCCTGAAGGTGGAAGGCAAGCTGGCCAGCGACGCTTCGCCCGTGGAAGCATTTGCGGCCTTGCGGATGTGGAAGAATAATTTTTAAGCTTATCCTTCCGCAATAAAAATCCCGGCAGATGCTGATGGCATCGCCGGGATTTTTTTATGCGGTTATTTGATCAGGATCAGATTTCTTCGTACAGCGGCAAGGTCAGGAATTCGGCGAACGATTCCGACGTCGACATTTCCTCGAAGATTTGGCCGGCGCGCACATAGGTCGGACCATTGCCGCCTGGCGCATCGCGCTGCACCTTGGCCAGCTCTTCCGGAATCATGGCGCGCACCATCTCGGCCGTCACCTTGCGGCCGTCTTCCAGCACGCCCTTGCTGGAACGGATCCACTGCCACACTTGCGAGCGGCTGATCTCGGCCGTGGCCGCGTCTTCCATCAGGTTGTGGATGGGCACGCAACCATTGCCGGCCAGCCAGCTGCCCAGGTAATGGATGCCCACGTTGATGTTGTAACGCAAGCCCGCTTCCGTGATCGGCGCTTCCGGCTGGAAGTTCAGCAGATCCGACGCTTTCACATCGATGTCGGGACGCTGCTTGTCGATCTGGTTCGGCTTGTCACCGAGTACTTTCGTGAACTCGCCCATGGCCAGCTCGACCAGGCCCGGATGGGCGACCCAGCCGCCGTCGTAGCCGTCGGTGGCGTCGCGCGCCTTGTCGTTGCGCACGCCGCCCATGGCGATGTCGTTCTTTTCCGGATCGTTCTTGATCGGGATCAAAGCTGCCATGCCGCCGATGGCTGGCGCACCGCGTTTGTGGCAGGTTTTCAGCAGCAGCAAGGCGTAGGCGCGCATGAACGGCGCCGTCATCGTGACCTTGGCGCGATCGGCCAGGCAGAAATCCTTGTCCAGCTTGAATTTCTTGATGCACGAAAAGATGTAATCCCAGCGGCCCGCGTTCAAGCCCGAGCTGTGCTCCTTCAATTCGTACAGGATTTCATCCATCTCGAAGGCGGCGAGGATGGTTTCGATCAGCACGGTCGCCTTGATCGTGCCTTGCGGTAAGCCCAGTTCGTTTTGCGTCATGACGAAGATGTCGTTCCACAGGCGCGCTTCCAGGTGCGATTCCATCTTCGGCAGGTAGAAATACGGGCCGGCGCCGCGCGCCAGCTGTTCCTTGGCGTTATGGAACATGAACAGGGCGAAATCGAAAATACCGCCGGAAATGCGCTTGCCGTCGACCAGCACGTGCTTTTCATCGAGGTGCCAGCCGCGCGGACGCACGACGAGGGTGGCGATCTTGTCGTTCAGCTTGTACGACTTGCCATTTTGCTCCAGCGAAATCGTCTTGCGCACGGCGTCGAACATATTGATCTGGCCCGTGATCTGGTTATCCCAGTTCGGCGTGTTCGAATCCTCGAAGTCCGTCATGTAGCTGTCCGCGCCGGAATTGAACGCGTTGATGACCATCTTGCGCTCGACGGGACCGGTGATTTCCACGCGGCGGCATTCCAGCGCCTTCGGGATCGGCGCGATCTTCCAGTCGCCGTCGCGGATGTGCGCGGTTTCTGGCAGGAAATCAGGACGCTCGCCCGCGTCGAGGCGCTTGGCTCGTTCCACGCGCACAGCCAGCAATTGCTGGCGGCGCGGTTCGAATGCACGCGTCAGCTTGGCCACCAGCGCCAGCGCTGCCGGCGTCAAAATCTGTTCGTAGCCGGGCTGGATGTCACCCGTGATTTGCATGCCTTCTGGAAGTGCGATCGTGTTCTGCGTCATGAAGTTCTCCGGTTTTGAATAAATATAAGCAAAAGTAATCTGATGATCCAAGTATAAGCGCAAGGACTGCGCGGGCAAGCTGGACAGAGGTGCAAAAACACTCTGCCAGGCGGCGCGTTTGTTCTATAGTATTGCACTATAAGGCATGGAAACGAGATTAAAAATCACTTCATCTATGCGTTTTTATCACAAGTGACGAGATAGCGAGCACAGCATATGGGCCAGTTCAGACAAATATCGACCTTCGTGGAAGTGGTGGCCAAGGGCAGCCTGTCGGCCGCCGCGCGCGCGGAAGGCATCGCGCCGGCCATGATAGGCCGGCGCCTCGATGCGCTGGAGCAGCGCCTCGGCGTGAAATTGCTGCAGCGGACGACGCGCAAGCTGGCCTTGACGAATGAAGGCGCCGCCTTCCTGGAGGATTGCCAGCGCATTCTGGGGGAACTGGAAGAGGCGGAAGCGGCCGTGGCCGAGCGCAGCGTGAAGGCCAGCGGCCATCTGCTCATTTCCGCGCCGGCCGGCTTCGGGCGCCAGCACGTGGCGCCCTTGATCCCCTCTTTCGTGGCCGAGCACCGCGACGTGACGGTGTCGCTGAACCTGAACGACCGCCTGGTCGACCTGATCGGCGAAGGCATCGACGTGGCCATCCGTATCGCCAGCCTGTCCGATTCCTCGCTGGTGAGCACCAAGCTGGCCGACAACCAGCGCGTGCTGGTCGGCTCGCCCGCCTACCTGAAACGGGCGGGCACCCCGCGCATCCCGGCCGACCTGGCCAAGCACAATTGCCTGGCGATCAGCAGTGAGGGCAGCCAACGGGGCTGGACCTTCCGTGAAAACGGTAAGAACGTGATTTTAAAAGTGGCGGGAAACATGGTGTGCAACGATGGCGAAGTGCTGCACGACTGGGCCTTGGCCGGCAAGGGCCTGGCGTGGCGCTCGATGTGGGAAGTCGGTGCGGAGATCGAATCGGGCCAATTGTTGACGGTGCTGGACCAGTTCGCCGCGCCGGGCAATGACATCTATGCCGTGTTCGCCCAGCGCCGCCATCTGCCGCTGCGCATACGGGCGTTTGTGGATTTTTTACGGCATAGCTATGCGCAACCAGATTACTGGCGCGAAAGAACAATCTAGTCACTGCCGGACGGAATCGTAGAGCATCGCTTGCGCGTAAGCCGACCCTGGTGGTGTTGGCAAGATGTATGGGCTGGTGTCGGCTTACGCTGCGCTAAGCCGACCTACACGGCGACGCAAGCACACCGAAAAGAGCGCGCAGCCCACGCACATCCCCTGCTTTACGGAAATTCAGGCGAAAAAAAATCCTCGGAGACCGAGGATTTCTTTATTTCGTTTGATCCAGCGTATTAGATTGGCTGAATGTTCGAAGCTTGCTTGCCTTTAGGGCCAGCGGTCACTTCAAAAGAAACGCGTTGGTTCTCTTGCAGGGACTTGAAGCCGTTCGACTGGATAGCCGAGAAGTGAGCGAACAGATCTTCGCCGCCTTCGTCAGGGGTAATAAAGCCGAAACCCTTCGAATCATTGAACCATTTTACGATGCCAGTTGCCATTACAATTTCCTATTTCAGTTAAGTTGGGCTTGCGCCCGTTATATCGTTTGAAGCAAGAAAGAAATGACAGACAAACTGCACTACTACCTCGAATCCAACGATGCCCAATTATACCAACAAAACTGAGAAAAACCATTCTTTCGCAAAATAAACTTGCGAACACTACTTTAATAGCCAAATCCCCGTCTTGCGGCGCCCTGTACCAGCGGCATGGACACACTATATCCTAATCTGCGACGCGGGTGCTTTGCGTTGCATCAAATGAATCATTGCAACCACATCTCTATAGCGTTGTCGCTTATGCGGTGAACTGGGTGGCGGCCGCATCGCGTCCCGCCCAATCCAGTAGCACCACCACCTGCGCCCGCACGGCGGGCCATTCCGTCACCGCTTGCGCGGGAGCATTGAGCATGGCGCGCACCAGCTGTTCGATGCGCCGGCATTCCTGCCCCAGCGCGGCAAAACCGAAGGTGGCGGCCGAGCCGGCCACCGCGTGCAGCGCGCGGTGCAACTGCGTCAACGGTTCCAGGCGGGGGCCTTCGCTGTCGCAGCGGCCGCTTGCCTGCGCGATCGCCTGCATCAGGGCCGGCACGCTGGCCGCATATTTTTCGTTCAGGGCGCGCAAACGCGCGCGGAAATCCGGGTCGATCAAGGTTGCCATCGCAATACTCGTCTGAATGGCTTACTTGGTGCCGAAGATGCGGTCGCCGGCATCGCCCAGGCCCGGCACGATGTAGGCGTGGTCATCCAGGTGCGAATCGAGCGAGGCGCAGAACATCTTGACGTTCGGGTGCGCGTTCTGGAACACGGTCACGCCTTCCGGCGCCGCCACCAGGGCCAGGAAGATGATCTGCTCGTCCGTCACGCCGCGCTTCTTCAGCACGTCGACGGCGTACACGGCCGAATTGCCGGTCGCCACCATCGGATCGCACAGGATGAAGGTGCGCTCGTTCAAGTCCGGCAGGCGCACCAGGTATTCCACCGGCATGTGGGTGGCGGGATCGCGGTACACGCCGATATGGCCGACCCTGGCCGATGGCACCAGATTCAGCAAGCCATCGCTCATGCCGATGCCAGCGCGCAAGATGGGCACGATGGCCAGTTTCTTGCCGGCGATGACGGGCGCATCGATGGTGACGAGCGGGGTCCTGATTTCGCGCGTCGTCAGCGGCAGGTCGCGCGTGATTTCATAGCCCATCAGCAAAGTAATTTCCTTGAGCAATTCGCGGAAGGTACGCGTCGACGTGTCGTGCTCGCGCATGTGGCTCAATTTGTGCTGGATCAAGGGATGATCGGTAATGAACAAATTCGGGAAGCGTGGATCTTGTTTCATATTGTTTTTCTTTCTCTACTCTCTGGCGCGGCGGCAGGCATGCACCGCAAGCGCGCCGTGTGTCGATAAAATCATGGATTGCAGCATTATCCCAGCCCACAGCCCGCCTGTGGCCGGAATTTTGAAATAATTGCGGATCGCATCCGTCAAGACTCGCGCAGCGCGCGCGCCAGGATGGCCGCGCAATCGGTGCCGGCCGGCAAGCGGCCATACGCCCCGCCCGGCGCCTGCAGCAGGCGCGACTGCAGGAAGGCTTGCGCGACGAACGACGGCGCATGGCGCAGCAGCAAGGCCGCCTGCACGCCCAGCACGATGCGCTCGGAGAGTTGCCTCGCGCCAAATTCGTCCGTCTGCGGCCCGTCCAGGTCGACCAGCAGGCGCGCGCGGTAATCTGCAAAGTCGGCGTGATCATCGCCGGCCAGCGCCAGCTCGGCCGCCAGGGCGTCGCGCGCGGCCGGCGACTTGCCGAAGGCGCGCAAGACGTCGAGGCACATGACGTTGCCCGAGCCTTCCCAGATCGAGTTGACGGGCAACTCGCGGTACAGGCGCGCCAGCGGCGCCTCTTCCACGTAGCCCGTGCCGCCCAGCACTTCCATGGCTTCCGCGCCGAAGCCGGGCCCCCGCTTGCAGATCCAGTACTTGCCGGCCGGCGTGAGCACGCGTGCCAGCATCGCCTGCTGCGCATCGTCCTTTTCATCGAAACAGCGGGCCAGGCGCAGCGCAAACGCCGTGGCGGCCTCGGATTCGAGCGCCAGGTCGGCCAGCACGTTTTGCATCAGCGGCTGCTCGGCCAGCGGCTTGCCGAACACGGCCCGCTGGCGCGCATGGTGCAGCGCCTGCGTCAAGGCGGCGCGCATGATGCCGGCGCTGCCCAGCACGCAATCGAGGCGCGTGTGGCTGGCCATTTCCAGGATGGTGGGAATGCCGCGCCCCGGCTGCCCCACGAGCCAGCCGTAGGCGTTGGTAAATTCCACTTCCGACGAGGCATTCGAGCGGTTGCCCAATTTATCCTTCAGGCGCTGCACGCGGATGGCGTTGCGGCTGCCGTCGGGCAGGTAGCGGGGCAGGAAGAAGCACGACAAGCCGCCCTCGTCCGCCTGCGCCAGGATCAGATGGGCGTCGCACTGCGGCGCCGAAAAAAACCATTTGTGGCCGACGATGCGCCAGGCGGCGCCGGCCTCTTCGCCGAACATGGCCCGCGCCTCATCCTGCGGCACGAGGGTGGCGCGCGTGGTATTGCTGCGCACGTCGGAGCCGCCCTGCTTCTCCGTCATGCCCATGCCGACCAGGGCGCCCCGCTTCTGTTCCACGGGCAAGGAGCGGGGATCGTACTCGCGCGAGAGTATCTTCGGCAGCCAGCGCGCGGCGATTTGCGGCAGATCAAGCGCCTGGCGCAAAGCCGGCACCGAGGCATACGTCATCGTCACGGGACACTGCGTGCCGTTTTCCACCTGCCCCACCAATAGATAGGCGGCCGCGCGCGCCACCTGGGCGCCGGGGCCGGGCAACGCCCAGGGCGACGCGTGCGCGCCCGCGCCCACGAGGATGGCCATCAGTTCATGCCAGGCCGGATGGAACTGTACTTCGTCGATGCGCCGCCCGGCCCGGTCGAACTGCTGCAGCTCGGGCGTGTGGATATTGGCCAGGCGCGCCAGCGCATACGTCTCGGCGCGGCCCAGCCTGTCGCCCAGCGCGTCGAGTTCCTGCCGCGCCGCGCCGCCGCCCTCGCGCAACAGCGCCTCGATCAGCGCCGGGTCGCAGGCGAACAGGTTGACGTTTTCAAACGGCGTGGCCTGGTTGAAAACTTCATGCGTGTCAAAAGCATTCATGGGGGTCTCCCGCGATTTGTTATCATGGCGCCCTTGCCCGCAGCGGACGCGCCGTCAACGCCGTCTGCCAGCCAGACTAGCGCAAAGCGCATGGCGGGGCAAGCGCGCCAGTGGAAGCAAGCGCAGATAAATGTTTCTACGTGGGATGAAAATACCTGTGTGTGTCGCGTAGCATGATTTTTTTCATGGAAGGCAGGAATATTTACAAAACCTGAAGCAATGTTGCTCTATTTCATGTAATCGAATGCTTTTCAATGATACATTTCGTGTGGATCGCGTTCCGATAGCCGCCCTTCCGGCCCCTATGGCGCGCGTCACGCACGACGCACTCTTTCCGTTGGCGCCCGCCCTGCAGCGAGCGCCGGCACTGATAACAAAAAGGTAAAAGCCAGCACGATGTTTTCCAGTACCCCATCCGCCGCCCACCGCGAGGCCCGCCACGAGTTGGACAACCTCATGGAAGAGGCAGGCGACGTCGTGTTCCGGCTCGATATGGACGGCCTGATCCTGTTCGCCAGCAAGCGCGCGGCCACGCTGTTTGGCGCGCCATCGGGCCTGTCCGGCCATTTGCTGCTGCCGCTGGCCACGGAAGCGTCGCGCGCGGCGCTGCAGGCGGCGCTGGAAGACGCCCTGGAAGAACCGGGTCGCCTGGAAGTGCGCCTGCAAACGCCGGACCAGGAAATCTGGTTCGAGCTGCGCCTGTCGTCTTATATGAACGCGGCCGGCGTGGCCGAATTGCTGGTGGTCGGGCGCGACACGTCGGCACAGCACAATACGGAAGAACGCCTGCGCCACATGGCCACGCACGATGCGCTGACCGGCTTGCCGAACCGCCTGCTGCTGTCGGACCGCATCCGCATGGTCATCGCCCAGGCAGCCCGTTCGGGCCAGGGCTTTTCCGTCGCCACCATCGGCCTCGATGGCTTTAAAAAGGTCAACGATGGCCTGGGCCACCCCGTCGGCGACGCCGTGCTGCGCCTGGCCGCGGCGCGCCTGCGCAAGACCCTGCGCGACAGCGACACCCTGGCGCGCGTGGGCGGCGACGAATTCGTCGCCGTGCTGCCCGGCAGCGCCACCGACGCCCAGATCAAGCTGGTGACGGGCCGCCTGCTGGCCACCCTGCAGGCGCCGTTCGAAGTCGATGGCCACACGATCTACGTGGGGGCCTCCGTCGGCGTATCGATCTATCCGCTGCATGCGGAAGACGAAGTGCGCCTGGTGGCGCTGGCCGATGCGGCCATGTCGCGCGCCAAGGAAACGGGCAAGGCCCGCTGCCTCGTCTACAGCCCCCGTCTGAACGGCCCGTCGGAACACGATATCTCGCTGGAAGCGGCCATGTTCCACGCCGTGCGCGAAGGCGAATTCCTGCTGTTTTACCAGCCCATCGTCGATGCGCACACGCGGCAGATCCAGGGTTTCGAAACCCTGATGCGCTGGAAGCATCCAACCCTGGGCCTGGTGCCGCCCGTGCGCTTCATCCCGATCGCCGAGGCGAATGGCCTGATCAACCTGCTGGGCGCCTGGGCGCTGAAGGCGGCCTGCGTGCAGCTCAAGCAGTTCCAGGAAGTGGCCAGGCGGCCGCTGTACATCTCCGTCAACATCAGCCCGCGCCAGTTCCGCAACGACAAATTCCTCGACGTACTCGATGACGCCATCGCCTTTTCCGGACTCTCCGGCGAACACCTGGTGCTGGAAATTACGGAAGGCACGCTGATGATCGACCCCGTGCATGCGGAAACCATCCTCGTCAAGATGACGGAGCGCCGCGCGCGCATCGCCATCGACGATTTCGGTACCGGCTACTCGTCGCTCGCGTATCTGAAGCGTTTCCCCATCTCCGTACTGAAGATCGACCGCACCTTCATCAAGGACTTGCCCGAATCGGGCAAGGATGCGGCCATCTGCAACACCATTCTCGACCTGGCCAAGCATTTGAATCTGTCCGTCGTGGCCGAGGGCGTGGAAACCGAGGAGCAGATGCACTTCATGGAGTCGCGCGGCTGCCAGTATGTGCAAGGCTACCTGACGGGAAAACCGATGCCGGCCCATGCCGCGCTGTCGGCCTTGAGCGACAAAACCTATGCGGCGCTGGTGCCCACGCCGTCTGCCAATGAGTTGCGCGGAGGTGTGCAATGAATCCAGATCATTTCACGGTGCCGACACAGCTCGGCAAAAACACTCTGGAACTGCTGTGGGCCCGCACGCGACAGCAGGGCGACATGCCCGGCTTCGCGAAAGCCATCAGTGCCATCCTGGGCGCCATGCGCGGCGAGGATGACCACGAATTCGACATCACGCAAACGGTGCTGTCCGACCCTGTCCTCACGCACAAGGTGCTGCGGCTGGCCAACAGCGGCATGTACTCGGCCTTCGGCCAGCGCGTCAACACGGTCTCGAAGGCCGTGCTGGTGCTCGGCATCGACGCCATCGGCCATCTGGCGCTGGGCCTGAAACTGATCGAAGAACTGTCGCAGGCGTCGCCCGATTCCGTCAGCGCCCACGTAGAAATGGAAAAGGCCGTGCTGGCCGGGATGGTGGCGCAGCAGGTGGCCACCAGCGCCGGCAGCCTGCAGGCGGAGCAGGCCGTCGTCTGCTCGATGCTGCACACCCTGGGCCGCATGATGGTGACGTTCTACATGACGGACTTCTGGGCGCGCATGCAGGCGCATGCGGGTCCCGGCAACGAGGCGGCCGCCGCGCGCGAAATCCTCGGCCTGTCGCTGCCGGAAGTGGGCTATGCCACGGCCGCCCACTGGGGCTTGCCGCAGCACCTGATCAACGGCATGCGTCCGATGGACCCGTCGCCGGACGACTCGCCCGTCAGCGGCGCCGACTGGATGGCGGGATTGTCGACCATGGCGGCGCGCTGCGCCGATTCGCTGTGGCATGACGATGCGGCCGGCGCGGCGCAGGTGCACGCGCTGATCGACGACTATGCGGGCACTCTGGGCATCGCGGCGACTGACCTGGTGGTCGCGGTGGACAAGGCCAAGGCCATGGCGGCGGCCGACCTGTCGATCGCGCCGCTGTCGAAACCGGCCGAACGGCGCGCGCGCCAGCTGGCGTCGACGCGCATGCGCGCCGAGGGCAACCGCGTCCTGATCGGCGGCCTGGCCGACCTGCGCGGCGCCATCGGCAGCGCCAGTCCGGGCCAGATGGTCTCGATGGCGCTCGAAACGCTGCATCAGGGCTTCGATTTCTCACGCTCGGTGGCCTTCGTGCGCAACCACAAGGATCATTTGTATTCGGCGCGCATCAGCATGGGCGACGGCATGGCCGACCTGCAGGACCTGATGGTGTTCGGCGACGCGTATGAACCGAACGTATTCCACGCGGCCCTCAACAGCGACCGCGTGATCTTCATCGACAATGCGCGCGACCCGAAATTCGCCGCCAAACTGCCGCAATGGTGGAAAGCGACGCTGTCGGAAGCGCGCAGCTTCGTCGTGCTGCCACTGTCGGCCAACGGCCACCCCACGGGATTCTTGTACGGCGACTGGGACGACAGCTTCCCGCCGATCCAATTGAACCAGACGGAATTCAACCTGATCAACGATATCCGGGCGTTATTGGTGCAGTCGGTGGAGATGCGGCACCAATTGGAATTGGTGGCGAACAAGGTGGCGTGATACAAATGATGTCGGATTACGCGCAAGCGCTAATCCGACCTACATGGCATGGGTCGCAGGTCGGATCAGGGCCGCAAACCCGTCATCCGACAGCATTCCATGGCATGGGTCGTAGGTCGGATTAGGGCCGCAGGCCCGTCATCCGACAACATTCAATTTACTTCAACTTCGGCGTAGAAACGGACACATCGCCGCACTGCGCGCGGTGCATCAAGGCGTGGTCGATCAGGACCAGCGCCAGCATGGCTTCGGCGATCGGCGTGGCGCGGATGCCCACGCACGGGTCATGGCGGCCGAACGTTTCCACCATCACGGGATTGCCCTCTTTATCGATCGAGCGGCGCGGCGTGCGGATCGACGATGTCGGCTTGATGGCGATCGACACGCTGATATCCTGCCCCGTCGAAATGCCGCCAAGCACGCCGCCGGCGTTATTGCCGATAAAACCTTCCGGCGTCAGTTCGTCGCCGTGCTCGGAACCCTTTTGCGCCACCGAATCGAAGCCGGCGCCGATTTCCACGCCCTTGACGGCATTGATGCCCATCATGGCGTAGGCGATGTCGGCATCGAGCTTGTCGTAGATGGGCTGGCCCAGGCCGACGGGCACGTTTTGCGCGATCACGTCGATGCGCGCACCGATGGAATCGCCGTCGCGGCGCAACTGGTCCATCGCCGCTTCCATGCGCGCGATCAGGTCGGCGTCGCCGCTGGCGGCAAAGAACGGGTTCGCATGCACGTGTTCCCACGACTGGAACGGCACGGGAATGTCGCCCAGCTGGCTCATGCAACCCTTGAACGTGGTGCCATACTGCTGCTGCAGCCATTTCTTGGCGATCGCCGCCGCGCCCACGACGGGCGCCGTCAGGCGCGCCGAGGAGCGCCCGCCGCCGCGCGGGTCGCGCACGCCGTATTTATGCCAGTAGGTGTAGTCGGCATGGCCGGGGCGGAAGCTTTCCGCGATATTGCCGTAATCCTTGCTGCGCTGGTCTTCATTGCGGATCAGCAGCGCGATGGGCGTGCCCGTCGTCACGCCCTGGTACACGCCGGAGAGAATCTCGACCGTATCGGATTCCTGGCGCTGCGTCACGTGGCGCGAGGTGCCGGGCTTGCGGCGGTCCAGCTCGGGCTGGATATCGGCTTCCGACAGGATCAGGCCCGGCGGACAGCCATCGATCACGCAGCCGATGGCCGGACCGTGCGATTCGCCGAAAGTGGTAACAGTAAACAGCTTGCCAAAAGAATTGCCGGACATAGTAGGAAGTGTGAGAACTGGAAAACTCAATTCTACCAGCCTGCGGGGCATGCCATGCCGCTAATGCCTCAGCGAGGCCCGATATTGCCCCACCCGTCTCGCCATTTTTAAATCCCGTGTATTTTTTCATATAAAAAACACCAAATATGAGTTGCAATCATGCAATCCAGGAAATATTACTCCACAGAATAGACTTAAAAAAACATTTTGCTTATTAAATAGCTATATACTTGGACGATGGACCATCAGAAAATGTGCGAGCCTCGGCAGCACCTGAGTGCTACATTTTCGATGCGACCTGAGTGCATCAGAAATGGCCAGGGCTAGGTGCACCGCCGAAGACAGTACGCAAGTACGGCGAGGCGGTGCAACAACGCCATGGACATTTCTGATGTGCTCACATCCCGTACTGAGTCATCCTGGAGAAGCTATACATGCCCGCACCGATCATCCCCCTTGACGCCAACAAGGACGATCACGACGATCTGGTATTCCTCGATGAGCAACCAGCGGCGCCGCTGGCCGCCGCACAGCGCAGCGTCTGGCGGGTGATGATCATCGACGACGATGAAGACGTCCACTCCACCACCACTTTCGCCCTGGGCAACCTGGAAATGCAGCACCGCCCGCTGGAATTCGTGCATGCGTATTCGGCCGGCCAGGCGCGCGAACTGCTCAAGCATGAAGACAACATCGCCGTCATCCTGCTCGACGTGGTGATGGAACAGGACGACGCGGGCCTGCACCTGGTGCGCTACATCCGCGAAACCCTCAAGATGACGGACGTGCGCATCATCCTGCGCACGGGCCAGCCCGGTTATGCGCCGGAAATCGACGCCATCCGCGATTTCGACATCAACGACTACAAGACCAAGTCCGAACTGACGCGCATCAAGCTATTTACCACGGTGACGGCCGCCATCCGCTCGTACGAGCAGATCCGTTCGATCAGCAACAGCCGGCGCGGCCTGGACCAGATCGTCCACGCCAGCACGCAGCTGATGGCGCTGCACGGCGTGCAGAACTTCTCGGCCGGCGTGCTGGCGCAGATCGCCGACCTGCTGGGCATCCGCGCCGACGGCGTGCTGTGCGTGCAGGACTTGCAGGACAATGGCAGCAAGGAACTGCTCGTCTCGGCCTGCACCGGCAGCTTTTCCGGCTTGCCGCACAGCGCCCTGTGCGGCCTGCAGAACCCGCGCGTGATGGCCGCCATCGAGCATACGCTGGCGCAGCGGCGCAATGTCTACGCGCACGATTACGCCACGCTGTACTTCGCCGGCAAGGCCGGCCGCGACGCGGCCGCCTACCTCGTGCTGCCGCGCCCCCTCTCGGCCATCGACGAAAGCTTGCTGGAAGTGTTTTGCAGCAACGTGGCCGTGGGCCTGGACAACGTCGAACTGGTATCGCACCTGCACAACGCCGCCTTCTACGATCAATTGTCGAAGCTGCCCAACCGCACGCGCCTGGTGGAAATCCTCGACGCCACCCTGGCCGGCCCCGCGCGCGACGACGCCACCCTGTCGCTGGTCGACCTCGACCACTTTGCCGAGACCAACGACGCGCTGGGCCACCAGTTCGGCGACACCCTGCTGATTGCCGTGGCGGGCCGGCTGCAAACCCAGCTGGGACCGCATCTGACGGTGGCGCGCCTGGGCGGCGACATCTTTTGCGTGCTGGGCGACTCGTCGCAAGTCAACCCGAGCAAGATCCTGGCCCTGTTCCAGCCGCCGTTCTGCATCGATGGCCAGGACGTGCAGCTGTCGGCCACCCTGGGCCTGGTGCGCCTGGGCGAACATGCGGGCACGGGCGCCGATGCGCTGAAGGATGCCGACATCGCCCTGAAACGGGCCAAGAGCCAGCAGCGGGCCGGGCACTTCTATTTTTCGCGCAGCATGGGCATCGAAATCCGGGAAAGAGTCCGCATGATGCACGCGCTGCGCACGGCCTTCAGCCAGGACCAGCTGTTTGTCGTGTACCAGCCGCAGATCGACCTGACCACGCGCCGCCCCGTGGGCGCCGAAGCGTTGCTGCGCTGGCAGACGCCGGACGGCAAGTTCATCTCGCCCGACCGTTTCATCCCGATCGCCGAGTATTCGGGCATCATCATCGACCTGGGCGAATGGGTGCTACGCACGGCGTGCCGCGAACTGGTGCTGCTGCGCGAGCAGGGCCACCGCAACTTCGTCATGTCCGTCAATGTGTCGCAAGTGCAGTTCCGCCACCCGCTGTTCCTGGAAATGCTGCGCGCGGCGCTGGAAGAAACGCAGGCGCCGCCCGAGTTCATCGAACTGGAAATCACGGAATCGATGGCCATGGAAGAGCCGGACTTATTGATCAAGATGTTGTGGCAGATCAAGCAGACGGGCGTGAGCATCGCCATCGACGACTTCGGCACGGGCTTTTCCTCGCTGTCCTACCTGCAGCGCCTGCAGGTCGACCGCCTGAAGATCGACCGCGCCTTCGTCACCGAGATCACGGGTTCCGCGCGCGGCAGCAGCATCGCCGAAATGGTCATCCAGCTGGGCCGCAACCTGGGCCTGGCCGTGATCGCCGAAGGCGTGGAAGACGAGCGGCAAGCACAGATCTTGCAGGCGCTGGGCTGCCCCATGGCGCAGGGTTTCCTGTTCGCCCGCCCCATGACGGCCGCCGCGCTGGGCACCTGGCTGAACAACGAGGCGCTGCAGGGGGCGGCATAGGCTGCACCTTGGATCGCGAATGCAAAACGCCGGCAATCGCCGGCGTTGTTTTTACTGCATGAGCTAAGCTTAGTCGGTGGTTTCGGCCGGCCAGTCGCGGATGTACGCTTTCAGCATCTGATTTTCAAAGCTTTGCGCTTCGAGCACGGCGCGCGCCACGTCGTAGAAGGAAATGACGCCCAGCAGGGTCTTGGCGTTCATGACGGGCAGATAGCGCGCATGCTTTTCCAGCATGATGCGGCGCACTTCATTGACTTCCGTATCCGGCGTCACGGTGATCGGATGGTCATCCATGTGCTTGCGCACGGTGCCGCCGCCGATCTGGCCCGCGTTTTCATGCAAGGCGTTGAGCACCTCGCGGAAGGTCAGCATGCCGACCAGGTCGCCAAATTCCATGACCACCAGCGAACCGATGTCTTTTTCAGCCATGGTATTGGCCGCGTCAAGCAGGGGCTGGTCAGGCGTGACCGTGTAGAGGATGTTGCCCTTGACTTGGAGAATTTCAGATACTTTCATATTGGCCGTCCTGTCCGCGTGATTGGTATTTTAGTTATTCTAAGCCCTTACTGCGACTGTAGCCTATGCCTGCGGAAAAATCCAGCCTTGCGCGCAATCAAATCAAGAGGGATTGCGCGCAACTTTTCATCAGCCCCGGCGGCGGAACCACCCGGCAATCGAGAGGCGTTCGCGCGCCGTCGGCAGCACCTCGTGCAGCATCTCGCCCGACAGGAACATGGCCATGCGGCCCGCCTGCGGCAAGATGTCCACCTGACCGCCATCCTGCGGGTGCAGGCGCAGCGCGCCGCCGTGCCCGGGCAGCCAGTCGTCGTTGAGGTACAGCACGACGGACACGGTGCGCTTGTCGTCGTCGCGGAAACGGTCCAGATGAGCCCGGTAAAAGGCGCCCGGCGCGTACAGGGCGAAATGGCTTTCGTACTCTTCCAGCCCCAGGAACAGCTCACGGTTGAGCACGCGGCGCAGCGCTTCCATGTGTGCCAGGTAGCGGTCGCACGCTTCTGAACGGCCCGTTTCCAGCCATTCGATATGGTCGCCGCGGATATCCGGCTGCAGCAGCGGCGCATGGCCGCTGCCCACGCCGGCGCCCTTCATCTTGCCGCTGAGCATGGATTGCACGCATTCGGCGGCCAGCTGGCGGCTGAGTTCAGGGGAAATAAAGTGTTCTTGCATGAGCCAGCCTGCCTGGCACAGGCCGTCGACGATAGAAGGTCCGGGAACGGCAAGGGAGCCGTCGAACGATATTGCGGGCATAAAATCTTTCCTGGTGGACATGCATGAGAGTGCGCCTGAAGCCCAGGATTTCGTTCGCTTGCCACTGCTTCCCTGCCGCGCGGCGCACGCGCACAGGTAAGACAGCCCGAATATCGCTGATACGATATCGTACCACCGCCGCACCGCGCCGGTCACTTTTTTTACACTTCAGGTTACACGCGAGCTGAGCCTGACCGTCCGCCAGCACGGCCCCATGCGCCCTGCACAGGAGCCCTTTTGCTCAGATGCAAATCAGGTTACGATCTTGCCACTATAAAACTTGGCGGAGACACCATGAGCGGCCCGAAATACCCCGGTTTCGATACCTTATCCCTGCATGCGGGCGCCGCGCCCGACCCGGCCACGGGCGCGCGCGCCACGCCCATCCATTTCACGTCCTCGTTCGCCTTCAAGAGCTCGGAGCATGCGGCTTCGCTGTTCAATATGGAGCGGGCCGGCCACGTGTATTCGCGCATCTCGAATCCCACCAACGCCGTGCTGGAAGAGCGCATCGCCGCCCTCGAAGGGGGTGTGGCCGGCATCGCCACAGCCAGCGGCCAGGCCGCCATGCACCTGGGTTTGTCCACCATCGCCGGCGCCGGCTCGCACATCGTCGCTTCGCGCGCCCTGTACGGCGGCTCGCACAACCTGCTGGCGTATACATTAAAACGCTTCGGCATCGAGACGACCTTTGTCGACCCGCGCGACGTGGATGCCTGGCGCGCCGCCATCCACCCGAATACCAAAGTGCTGTTCGCCGAAACCCTGGGCAATCCCGGCCTCGACGTGCTCGACATCCCCCGGATTGCCGCCCTGGCGCACGAGCACCAGCTGCCGCTGATGCTCGATGCGACGTTTACCACGCCCTATTTGCTGCGTCCCTTCGAGCATGGGGCCGACCTGGTATTCCACTCGGCCACCAAGTTTTTATGCGGCCATGGCACGGCCATCGGCGGCCTGCTCGTCGACGGCGGCACCTTCGACTGGCAGGCGGCCTACGACAAGACGGGCCGCTTTGCCGAACTGTGCGAACCGTATGACGGCTTTCACGGCATGGTCTTCGCCGAGGAATCGACGGTGGCGCCGTTCGCCCTGCGCGCGCGGCGCGAAGGCTTGCGCGACTTCGGCGCCGTCATGAGCCCGCACAACGCCTTCGCCATCCTGCAGGGCATCGAAACCCTGGGCTTGCGCATGGACCGCCACGTGGCCAACACGCGCAAGGTCATCGACTTTTTGCTAGCCAATCCGGCCGTGGAATCCGTGTCCTACCCGGAACTGCCGTCGCACCCCGATTACGAACTGGCGAAAACCCTGCTGCCGAAGGGCGCGGGCGGCGTGTTCACCTTCCGCCTGCGCGGCGACCGCGCGGCGGGCCAGCGCTTCGTCGACAGCCTCAAAATCTTTTCGCACCTGGCCAACGTGGGCGACGCCAAGTCGCTCGTCATCCACCCCGCCTCCACCACGCACTTCCGCGTGCCCGACGATCAACTGGCGCAGGCGGGCATCACGCAGGGCACCATGCGCCTGTCCGTGGGCCTGGAAGACGCCGACGATTTGATCGAAGACCTGGCCCGTGGCCTGAAACTGTCGCAGAAAGGCGCCTGACATGCTGCTCACCATCGACAACACCACGGCCTACTGCTACACGGGCGGCAAGCCATTCAAGCCGAACCAGCCCACGGCCGTCTTCATCCACGGCGCGCAGAACGACCATTCCGTGTGGGCCTTGCAGACGCGCTATTTCGCCCACCACGGCTGGAACGTGCTGGCCGTCGACTTGCCGGGCCATGGCCGCAGCGGCGGCGCGGCAAAGGACAATGTCGCGGAACTGGCGCGCTGGATCCTCGCCGTGCTGGACGGGGCCGGCGCGGCCAGGGCCATGCTCGTCGGCCACAGCATGGGCTCATTGATCGCGCTGGAAGCGGCATTCCTGGCACCGGGTCGCGTCAGCCACCTGGCCATGCTGGGTTCCACCTACCCGATGAAGGTTGCGCCGGCCCTGCTGGAAACGGCGCTCAACGATGAACAGGCGGCCATCGACATGGTCAACATCTGGTCGCACTCGTCGATCGCGCAAAAGCCGTCGTTTCCTGGCCCGGGCTTTTACGCCATGGGCGGCGCGCGGCGCCTGAAGCAGCGCATCGCGGCCCTCAACCCCGATCACGTGTTTCACACGGATTTTTATGCCTGCAATGCCTATGCGAACGGCGAAATCGCTGCCGCTTCGGTACACTGCCCCACTTTATTCATTTTCGGCGCGCGCGACATGATGACGCCGCCCAAATCGACCCGGCTGCTGACGTCCGCCATTGCGCATGGCAAGGTGGTGCAGGTCGACAGCGGGCACGAATTGATGGCCGAGCAGCCGGACGCCGTGCTCGACGCGCTGTTTGCGTTCGCCCAAACGGCAGCGGCATGAACGCTTTTTTTAGGATAGATGCACATGTTGTTGAATACCCTGTTCGATGAATTGACCGGCCGCGGCAGCGGCACGGAGGCGGAGCGGCACGAACGCTACAACTGGCTGGAACAGCTACGCTGCGCCAACCCGCAAGCGGACGAAAACGGTCCCATGGCCGGCATCCCTGGCCACCACTGGTACCGGCTGCCGCAGGCGCTGACGGTGGCGGGCCAGGCAAGCGACCTGCTGGTCGGCACCCTGAACGCCCAGTACCTGGTCTTCGCGGGCCGCCACGCGGCCGCGTTTGCGGCCGAACTGGGCCTGCAATACGACGCCAACAACCGCATCGACCGCCCCGGCGGCATCGACGAACTGCTCGACGCCTATGAAGAAGAGGCCGATGGCAGCTGGACCACTTTGTCAGCGGGGCAGCCGGAAGCGCCGCTGGCGGGCTGGGACGACGTGTATTTCCGCGTGCGCGACCTGAGCGACGGCAAGGCCATCCAGAGCGTGACCACCATCGCCTACGAGAGCAGCCGCTTCCCCGGCTACACCCTGCTGGGCACGACCCTGGTGGGCGCGGGCGCCATCGCCCACGACGAAGAGACGGCGGCATATCTGCAGCAGATCTTCGCCGACTGGGCCATCCAGCGCGACTGCGCCGCCACCTCTCTGCCTTCGTCCGCGCCCTGGCCATGGACGCCGCGCCAGACGCCGTCCGCACCCTTCGACTTTGCCCGCAACCTCGCCTATCTCGACGCCCTGCTGGCCGCCTACGGACGCGCGCAGGCGCAGGCCGAAGTCGATGGCGGCGATAGCGCCTACTGGGCGTGCGCGGCCGCCAGCACGGCTTACCAGGTCTTCTCGCTGCGCTACACGGCCGGCCTGCCCTTGCCTGATGTGGAGACGGCGCTGGAAGCGGCCATCGCCGCCTGCGAAGCGGCGCGCGCGGCCCTGGCCGCCGCCTACGATGACGACGCCCTGCCCGCCTTCGATTTCGAACAGTTGACGGACTATGCGCGCACCCTGCAGCTGCTGGGCGCGGCCCTGCTGTTCGGCCGCCACGACCTGGCCATGCGCCTGGCCGCCCTGCAGACGGCCTTCGATGGCGAAGACGGCGTGTACGAAGCGCTGCTGGCGGCCATCGATCCGCGGCGCCCCGCCGTCGACGAATGGTATTTCGCCGAACCTTATACCGCCCTGTACGACTGCCTGGACGCGGACGATCGCGCACAGCAGCTCGAGCACCTGCGGCACTACCTGGCCAGCTGGCACACGGCGCTGGTGCGCGAAGACTGGTTCAACGGCCATTTGCGCGCGCAGGGCCTGGGCGGCTACTACGGCCTGTGGGCCTTCGAGGCGGCCGCCGTGGCCAAACATCTTGGCCTGGAACACGGCGCGCTGGCGCATTGGCTCATGCCGCCCACACCCTGAGCACCCCCCATATTCTTTCAGATAGCATTCATGATCCATACCGCAGCCCTGTTCAGCACCGCCTTTTTACCCGGCCAGGCCGGTTTCGACACCGACGCCATCACCGGCCTGGCCGAATGGCGGCGCGATATTCCCATGCTGTTCAAGCTGCTCATCGGCGCCGGCACGCAAGCCGTCGCCTGGCCCTTCTACGGCGATGGCGAAGACTGCCCCTGCGTGCTGGCCGCGCCGATGGCGCAGGCGCAAGCGAGCTGGCAAGCCTTGTCCGCGCTGATGGACCGGCCGCGCGACGCGGCCGCCATCGTCGCGCGCGGTGCCGTCAGCAGCCTGCTGGCGGGCGGCCAGCCGTGGCTGATCCTCGATTGCGTGCAGCTGATCGCGCACGACATCGGCACGCCGGAATACGCGGCCGGGCTCGAAGCCCTGCGCGCCGAGGCGCAAGCCCTGCACCTTGCCCTGCAGCGCGGCGAGCGCGATGCCCTGGCGCCTCTGCTGGCCGCCGGCGCCGCATCGCCCGCCACCGGCTACTGGTCGGCCACGGCCGAGGCGCAACTGGCCGACGTCGAGGAACGCGGCGCGGACGAACTGCCTTTCCTGCAGGGCCTGGAAGTGGCGGGATGGGAAGAAGACGCGCTATGCTATGCAGTGAGCACCGCCGGCGCACCGGACGTCACCGGCCTGGTTACGCCCTATGGCCGCTGGATCGTGCCCCTGTCGCAGCGCTATGTCGACCTGGGCGTCTACTACGCGGACGATGGCTGGATCACCTTTGCCACGGCGGACGCCCCCGATGCGCACGGCGTGCTGGACCTCAACGGCACGGTGGTGCTGCCGCCGTCCCCCGGCGCCCTGTACGTCATCAGCCCCCATCTGGTACAGAGAATCGCACCGGACGGCGCCAGCCGTCTGCTGCGCCTGCCCGATGGCGCGCTGCTGATCGATGGCGTCGACAACATCTGCCAGCGCGACGACGGCTTGATCGACATCGAGCGCCAGACAGGCGAGACAGACGATGACGACAGGCGCAATGTGCACGGCGTGGTCGACAAGACGGGCAAGATCGTGGTGCTGCCCGCCTACAGCTCCGTGCAGGATTTCGGCACGAAGAAGAAAATCGCCATCGTCAGCCAGCGCATCGCCGGGCGCTTCCTGTTTGGCCTGGCCAATAGCCAGGGCGAGCTGCTGGCGCCCTGCCGGTATGAAGCCATCGATTGCGCCACCACCTCGTCGCCACCCAAACTGCGCAAGAACCTGATCTTCGCCATCGATGCGCAAGGCCTGGCCTGCATGCTGACCCTGGACGGAAAACCAGCCTTCACGCCGCGGTATCCGCCCGCCCACCATTTGCGCGGCGTGGCCGTGCAAAGCGATTTTTTATATGTCGTCAAGGATGGCATGGCCTGGAGCATGGATTTCACGGGCCAGCTGCTGGAACAGTTCGACACCGTGGAGAACTTCAAGGCGGCCATCACGGCGCAATTGAGCGAGTCCATCGGCCTGGGCAAGAACAAGCCCGAGAAAAAGCCCGCCAAGCGCCGCAGTTTTACGCCCGCGCAGATCCTGGCCAAGGCCGACCGCGAGCAGTTGCGCGCCCTGGCCGCCCTGCTCCTGCCGGGCGATGCGGCACTGGCCGCGCGCTGCGTGGACATCACGCTGGAAGAACTGGCCGAGGACGACCCGGAAGAGGAATACGAAGGCGATACGCCCGAAGCGGCGTGCTTCTTCCTGCTCTGGTCCACGGCCGCCGATGCGCTGGGCCACGGCACCACCTTGGACTGGAAAGCCGTCGATGAAGTGCCGCGCATAGGCCGGCATATCGGCCTGCCCGCGCTGCGCGATTTTTCCTGGGCGGAGCGCGAAGACGGCGACGCGATGGCCGAAGGCCTGGCCGCCATCGCCGCCCACCTGGCGCCGCATCAGCTGCGCCTGGTGAACCTGCACGGCGGCGAGGATACGTATTATCTGGGCGTGGTGCGGGCGCAGGATGCGGACGCGTTCAGCAAGGCGGCGCTGCAGGCGGCCCTGCGGCCCGTGCTGCTGTGACGGCTTGCCGGCCCGTCTGCTGATATCGCACCCGGCCGGCAACATGGAACGCCGTTGCTGGCCGGGTGCGCCATTTACTTGACGGAACGGTCGAACAGCGCCTTGTCAAAACGCAGGGTAATGACTTCGGTATCGTCCGGCTTGCCTGGCTTGCGGCCGTCTTCACCGGGGTAGTTCGTGTCAATTGCCACGACTAGCGTGTGGGCATCGAGGACTTCAACGCTCTCCACCGAGTCGAACGGCATGCTGAACTTACCCACGGGCATATTGCTGGCCTGCCCGCCGATGCCTTTGGGGTCCGAGATGTTCAGCAAGTCCACCAGCAGCGTTTTCTTGAGGGCGCCATCAGCATCTTTCTCCTTCAGGTC
>NZ_JBWBYV010000019.1:0-101185 GCF_056174685.1 Janthinobacterium sp. BHSEK | reverse complement strand
TCCCGTTCGGCTGCCCATGCAACGGCTTCTGCCTTAGTACTGAATGTCTCTGATTCGCGGGTGCCAAGCACTGCTACTTCTGCGCGCCAGCCGCCTGAACGTTTTCTGAATGATGCCATGATCTCTCCAATTTGGCGTAATCATGGCGTAAATTTGGCGTAACGCCTATCAGTTTTTATCGGGTTTAATCGGGCGTGTTCGGAACGAATGGGCAAGAAAAAAGCCACTAAATCCTTGATTCTATTGGATTTAATGGCTTTATCGGTACTTCTTCGATTTGTCTGGTGGTGCCGGGAGCCGGAATCGAACCGGCACGCTGTTTCCAGCGCGGGATTTTGAGTCCCGTGCGTCTACCTATTCCGCCATCCCGGCAACGCGAGACGCATTATCACTGATTTGTCACAATCTGGCAAGTTTTATGCTTGGCGTGTGTTTTGCACAAGCATGCAGAATCGTTGACGGCGGCGATTCCAGCGCAAGAAGCGGAGTGCCGCGCCGGGCTTGCCGGCCTATCTTTTCCCTTTCAACCACTTGAAGGGGAAGCAAATGTTGCAACTGGAAAACAAGGTCGCCATCATCACGGGCGCCAGCTCGGGCATCGGCCATGCGGCGGCGCGGCTGTTTGCGCGCCATGGCGCGCGGCTGGTGCTGGTGGCGCGGCGGCGGAAGGAACTCGATGCGCTGGTGGCGCAGCTGGCGGACGGCGGCGCGCAAGCCGTGGCTTGCGCCGGCGACGTGGGCGACGCGGCGTGCGCGCAAGCGGCCGTGGCGCTGGCGCTGCAACGCTTTGGCGGCCTCGATATCGCCTTCAATAATGCGGGCACCCTGGGACCCATGGGGCCCACGCAGGAAGTTGCCCTGGAAGACTGGCGGGCGGCGGTCGATACCAATCTGACCAGTGCCTTCCTGGCGGCCAAATACCAGCTGCCCGCCATGGCGGCGCGCGGCGGCGGTTCGCTGATTTTTACCTCGACCTTTGTCGGCCATACGCTGGGCATGTCCGGCATGGCGGCGTATGCGGCCAGCAAGGCGGGCGTGATCGGTTTGACGAAGGCCCTGGCGGCCGAGTATGGCGCGGCGGGTATCCGCGTGAATGCCCTGCTGCCGGGCGGCACCGATACGCCGATGGGGCGGGCAGTGGCGAATACGCCCGAAGCGCTGGCCTTCGTGGCGGGCTTGCATGCCCTGAAACGTCTGGCCACGCCGGACGAGATCGCCCGCTCGGCGCTGTACCTGGCCTCCGATGCCTCGAGCTTCACCACCGGCACGGCGCTGCTGGCCGATGGCGGCGTGTCCATCGTGCGGACATAAACGCGGCGGCGAAAACGCCGACGGCCCGGGATGAGCCGGGCCGTCGGTGATTTGCGCTACATCAAGCTCAGTTGTGAACCGAGTTCAGCTGGCGCGCGATGATGTCGTGGTTGAGCCAGACGACGGGGGCTTGCGGCTCCGACATGGCGTGGAACATCAGCGGGCCCGTGCCTTCCAGCACCAGCGAGCTCAGGTGGTCGGTGATCAGTTCCTTGCGGTCCTTGTGCAGCTTGGTGATGTCGTCCGAGGTGCCGATCATGACGTCGGCCAGCTCTGGGGTGTTGTCCATCGGCCAGGCGGCGAAGTTGCGGAATTGCACGCTGGTGGCGTCGCCGTTGTAGGCGGCGATACGGTCCAGCAAGTCTTGCAGCGACACGCCGTCTTCCAGCAAGCCCTGGCAGATTTTCCACTGTTCCTCGGCCCAGGCGCCGCCGCCTTCTTTTTTCAGCGCGTCGAGCAGGGGGAACAAGGACAGTTCCACGCCGACGAAAATGTCGGACGAATTCGTGCGGATTTCCGGGCAATTGAAGACGGTCGCCTTGATGCCTTTTTCCCACGCGGCCTTGGCCACGTTTTCCAGGCGCATCTTGGCCAGGCCTTGCGTGTAGTTGCTGTAAGTTTGCCACTGGTATTTGCCGTCGATCAAGATCTCGGTACCGTGGTAGCCGTAGGCGCTGTAGCGCACCTGGCCGCCCGTCTGCTCGATGCGGGCACGGATGGCGGCGCTGCCGTCGATCAGGTGCTGCAGGGTGTTGGCCGTGACTTCGTCGAAGTTCATCAGGATCAGCTTGCCCAGGTCGCTGTCGAGCAGGGCGCGCGAGGACATGAAGCGCTCGCCGCGGCCTTTGTAGATGCGGTTGGCAATCGCCAGGAAGACCTTGACCTTGGGAATGCCGCCCGCCATGGTGTGGGCGAAATACACATTGCTGCCGTCAGGAATCAGGCTGTCCAGTTCGGCCATGGCTTTGGCCACGGACGCGCTGAAGCGGGCGATGCCGGCTTCGCGGCAGCGTTCGATCTGCGCCCAGTCCAGCTTGTCTTCTTGCCAGCTTTTCAGGGTCATGTCGGCCAGCAGGGCCGTCGGCGTCGGCTCGCCGGCGGGCGCGTCGAGGTCGAAACCGGCCATCAGCGGCACATTGATGATGCGGCCGCCCAGGTTGGCTTCGGCTTCGGCCAGCTCTTCCGCGTTCAGCGGGCGCAGCGCCATGTTTTCATCGCGGCGGCCGACCGTCATGCCGACGATATTCATGCCCGCCTTGCGCGCTTCGTCCAGCAAGCCATTTACATAGCCGCGGCCGAACAGCTCGCCGAACAGCACAAAGGTGTCGCCCTTGCGGAAGATATTTTTTTGCGGGATGTCTCTTAAGGACGTGATCTCGGTCATGGTGTCAATTCATTCAAAAATTAGCAGGGCAGACGGCTGGTGCTGCTGCCCGCTGGTTCAACATAGTGTTAAATTATGCGCCATTTCAGCGGGGAAAATCTTCTTGCGAACGATTCTCGTCTGGAATGGCATCTTCTTTTTCATGCAGCTCTTATTCTTTCGCCAAGGCGTATTTTACGCTGCCCCGGCGCACAGCGCCCGCGGACTGGCCCGGCAGGCGCCGATATTACCTCAGCTTTGCCATGCCGGTCAGCAGAATTGATCTAAAACAAATTCTGTTGCCCCGACACCAGGCGCGAAAAATCGTCGCCGAGGAAGGGCAAGATGGCGTCTGCCACGGGCTGCAGCTGGCGCGTCAGATAGTGGTGGTAGTCGATGGGCGAGCGCTGCGTTTCCAGTGGTTCCGGCCCCGCCACCGTGATGACATAGCTGATCCAGCCGCCATTCTGGTATTGCAACGGCCGGCCCTGCGCCAGGTTGTAGGCGTCGGCCGTGCGCGCCGCGCGCACGTGGGGCGGCACGTTGCGCTGATAATCGTCGAGCGGACGGCGCAAGCGCTTGCGGTAGACCAATAAGGCGTCGCATTCGCCGCGCACGGTGCGCGCCACGTAGTCGCGCACATAGTCCTGGTAGGCGGCGCGCTGGAAGATGCGCAGGTACAGCTCTTGCTGAAATTGCTGCGCCAGCGGCGTCCAGTCGCTGCGCACCGTCTCCAGGCCCTTGTAGACCATCTGTTCGCTGCCGTCGGGCTTGCCCACCAGGCCAGCGTAGCGCTTCTTGCTGCCTTCTTCCGAGCCGCGGATGGTGGGCATCAGGAAACGCCGGTAATGCGTCTCGAATTCCAGTTCCAGCGCATTCTCCAGGCCGAACTCCTCGCGCAGATGGGCGTCCCACCAGGCGTTCACATGCGCCACCAGGGCGCGGCCGATCTTGCCCGCCTCTTCATCCGTATGCGCTGTTTTGAGCCACACAAACGTGGAATCCGTGTCGCCATAGATCACCTGATAACCCTGTTCGGTGATCAGCTCGCGCGTGCGGTGCATGATGTCGTGGCCGCGCAAGGTGATCGACGAGGCCAGGCGCGGATCGAAAAAGCGGCAGCCGCTCGAGCCCAGCACGCCGTAGAACGCGTTCATGATGATCTTTAACGCTTGCGACAGCGGCGCGTTGCGCTCGCGCTTGGCCGCCTCGCGCCCTTGCCACACCTGTTTCACGATGGCAGGCAGGCAATGTTTTACGCGTGAAAACTGCGCGCCCCGGTAGCCGGGCACGGTATCGGCCTCGTCGCCGCTGGTGCCCACCACCAGGCCCACGGGGTCGATCAGGAAAGTGCGGATGATGGACGGGTACAGGCTTTTATAGTCGAGCACCAGCACGGAGTCGTACAGGCCCGACTGCGAATCCATGACGAAGCCGCCGGGGCTGTTTTCGCCCGAGATATCGCCCAGGTTGGGCGCCACGTAACCCTGCCGGTGCATCAGCGGCACATACAGGTGTTCGAAGGCGGCCACGGAGCCGCCGCTGCGGTCGGCCGCCAGGCCCGTCACGCTGGCCCGTTCCAAGAGAAAGGTCAGCAGCTCGGTCTTGGCGAAGATGCGCGTGACCAGCTCGCAATCCTTGAGGTTGTAGCGGGCCAGCGCAGGCTTGTCTTCGCGGAAACGCCGGTCGATCTCCGCCATGCGCTGGTAGGGATTGTCGATGGACTTGCCCTCGCCCAGCAAGGTCTGCGCCACGTTTTCCAGGCTGAACGAGGAAAAATTCCACGTCGCCGAGCGCAGGGCTTCGATGCCGTCGATGATCAGGCGTCCCGCGGCGGCGGCAAAATAATGTTCCTGCTTGCCGCCATGCTCGCGCCATTCCATCACGGCGCCGCCGCGCCCCAGTTTCAAGGGCACTTGATAACGTTCGGCATGTTCCTTGAGCACGCGCAAGTCGAACTGCACCAGGTTCCAGCCGATGATGGCGTCCGGATCGTGCCGCTCCATCCACGTGTTCAGGCGCTCGAGGATCTGTGCGCGCGTGTCGCAGTATTCGAGGTCGAAGTCGAGTAGCTCATCGCCGCCGTTTGGTGGCCCCAGCATGTAGACCTGGCGCTGGCCGCAGCCTTCCAGGGCCAGCGAATACAGCTCGCCATGCGCCGTCGTCTCGATATCGAGCGATGCCAGTTTCAAGCTTGGCCGGTAGCCGGGCGCCGGCCTCAGCTGCACTTCCTGCCCTGTTTCCCCTTTGACGCTTACCGGCGCCGTGATGAAACGCTCCATCAGGTAGCGCTCGGGCGGGCGGATGTCGGCTTCGTACACGTCGATGCCGTGCGCGCGCAGCTGCTTTTCCAGCTTCAGCAAATGTCGGTATTGCTTGCAGTACAGGCCCAGCACGGGACGGTGGTGAAAATCGCACAGCGACAGGGGCCGCAGCTCGGCATGGCGCTCGCCGCGCAGAAGCTGTTGCGCCTGTTCCTGCTGCTCCATGGGGATAAAGGCGACGGCCGTCTGCAGGGGCAGGCGCACGTGGCGGGGCCCGGCGTCCGTTGCCAGCCAGAAATCGACTTCCGTGCCGTCGCGCGTGTCGCGCCAGTGGCGGGTCAAGATAAAGCCCTGTTCGGGCGGGTGCTGCGCGTTGCCTGTCATGGTGCCGTGAGTATCTGCTGTGCTGGCCTGCACATTACAGCAAGCTGACGCAGGGCGGGGACGGTTGCGGCTATAATTTTCTGCATCGAAGACGATAACAAGAGCGCGCCGCGCCACCCACCCCGGAGACAGCATGCAAGCAATGAGTTATGTACACGGCGCCCACGAGACGCCGTTGATCGGCGAAACGATAGGCGCCTACCTGGACGGCATCGCCGCCCGCTACGGCCAGCACGATGCCCTGATCGTGGCGCACCAGAACGTGCGCTGGACGTATCTGGAATTCCAGCAGCGCGTGCACAAGCTGGCCGCCGGCCTGTTGAAACTGGGCTTGCAGCCGGGCGACCGGGTCGGCATCTGGTCGCAGAATTGCGCCGAATGGGTGCTGACGCAGTTTGCCACGGCGAAAGCCGGCTTGATCATGGTCAACATCAACCCCGCCTACCGGCGTTCGGAACTCGAATACGTGCTCGACAAGGTGCAATGCAGCGCGCTGATCCTGTCGCCCAGCTTCAAGTCCAGCGATTATCTGGCCATCGTGCAGGACGTGGTGCCGGAAATCGCCCGTTCGCGCGCGGGCGCCCTGCAGTCGCCGCGCCTGCCGCAATTGCGCCACGTCATCCGCCTGGGCGCGGCCGCCACGCCGGGCATGCACACCTTCGACGCGGTGATGGACGGCATCACGGACGCCGACCTGGCGCATCTGGCCGAAGTGAGCGCCACCTTGCAGTTTGACGATGCCGTCAACATTCAGTTCACGTCCGGCACCACGGGCGCGCCGAAGGGCGCCACCTTGACGCACCACAATATCCTGAACAACGGTTTCTTCATCGGCGAAGCCATGCGCCTGACGCAGCAGGACCGCTTGTGCATCCCCGTGCCCCTGTACCACTGCTTCGGCATGGTGCTGGGCAACCTGGCCTGCGTCACACACGGCGCGGCCATGGTGTTTCCGGGCGAAGGCTTCGATCCGAAAGCCGTGCTGGAAACCGTGCAGGCCGAGCGCTGCACGGGCTTGCATGGGGTGCCGACCATGTTCATCGCCATCCTCGACCATCCTGATTTCAAGCAATACGATCTGTCGAACTTGCGCACCGGCATCATGGCCGGCTCGCCTTGCCCGATGGAAGTCATGACGCGGGTCATCGAATTGATGCACATGGCGGAAATCACGATTGCGTATGGCATGACGGAAACGTCGCCAGTCAGCTTCCAGACGTCGATCGACGACCCGCGCGAGATGCGCGTCTCGTCGATTGGCCGCGTCCACCCGCACCTGGAAGTGAAAATCATCGATGCGGAAGGCCGCATCGTGCCGCGCGGCGAAAAGGGCGAATTGCTTACGCGCGGCTATTCCGTGATGCAGGGCTACTGGGGCGACCCGGAAAAAACCAGCGAAGCCATCGACGCGGCGCGCTGGATGCACACGGGCGATCTGGCCGTCATCGACGACTACGGCTTTTGCAGCATCGTCGGCCGCTCGAAGGACATGGTGATACGCGGCGGCGAAAACATCTACCCGCGCGAAGTCGAGGAATTCCTGTACCGCCACCCGAGCGTGCTCGACGTGCAATGCGTGGGTGTGCCGGACGCCAAGTATGGTGAAGAGCTGTGCGCCTGCATCATTCTGCGCCCGGGCACGCAGGCCACCAGCGACGACATCCGCGCCTTTTGCGACGGGCAGATCGCCTATTACAAGATTCCCCGCTATGTGCGCTTCGTCGAGGAATTCCCCATGACGGTGACGGGCAAGATCCAGAAATACCTGTTGCGCCAGCAGGTGGCGACGGATCTGGGGCTGAGCGCGGATTAAGTTTCTCGCCAGCACAATAAAAAACACCGGGACGCTCGCGCGGCCCGGTGTTTTTTTATGGATGTAGCGTAAAGCTTAAGCCATCGCGGCTTGCGGTGCGCGCGCTGGCGTGCGGCGGCGCATGAAGGCCAGCAAGCCCAGGCCGGCCAGCAGCATGGCGTAGGTGCCTGGCTCAGGTACGGCCGAGACGTTGACCGTGTTGAAGCCGGAGCCGTTCATCGCGACGTGGCCATAATTGATCGAGCTGACCGAATTGGCGATCAGGGTGCCATTCATGTCGCCCGAACCCGAGAACGCGCTGTGCGGCGCCAGGATGCTGCCGTTGATGCCGACGTTCTGCAGGCTGGTGGTGGTGGCGTTGGCGAAGTTGAACAGCGTGCGGTTGGCGAAACTGGCGAAATTGTCGAAGCCGCCGCTCATGGTGATGTTGGTGGCCGTGCCGTTGATGATGATGCTGGCCGTGCTTTTCAGCGAGGACAGGTCCAGGGTCAGGTTATGCAGGTTCGACGCATCGATGTTGAAAATATTCACGTCGGCGTTGACATTGCCCACCAGGGTCATGTTGCCGTACTGCGAAATCACGGTACCGTTCGATTGCAGCTTGGCCACGTCGCCCGACAGGGTCGTCAGTTGCTGCTTGGCGCCCGCGAAGTCCAGGGTGGACGCATTGCCTTTGCTGATGTTGTTCGTTGGGAACCATTGCGGCGCCGTCAGGGTGGCGTTAGGGTTGCTGACGCCGTACACGGCCGAACCGCTGAGCGTGCCCCAGCCCGTGTTCAGGTTGCCGCCAGCAACGACCGAATTGACGGCGCTGCCTGGCTTTTTATTCGTGCCAACGCTGTAGTTGTCCAGGTAGATATTGCCGCCAGCGGCAATGCTGCCGCCGACGCTGGTAAAGCCGCTGGAGCCGCTGCTGCCGATGTTGCCGAAGATAAAGGCCGAGTAGCCATTGGCAACGCCCAGGTCGACCACGGTCGCTTGCGCCGAAGCGCTGAAGGAGAAGGCGAACAGGGCGGCGCTGATGAGCGGCAAGGTGCGTGTGGTAAATAATTTCATGGACAATCTCATAGTGAATTGGGGGACGATTCGGGCGGGAAAGCAAGACACCGCCATCGCGCAGTCCGCTATTATAATCTAAAAAACAATGTTAGTTCAATTTAGGTAATTAACTATATTTTAAGACAACACTTTTCCTGGCGGCAATTATTCTCTGCCGGACGTAAAAAAACCGGGGCTGGCCCGGTTTTTTTTGCTGCTTACCTGACGCGCTGGTACAGGCGGAAGCGTTCCACGTCATCCGTGGGGCGGCGCCCTTCCCACAGCTTGATCCAGTCCGCACCGTGGTGTTCTGGCAGCTTTTCCTTGTTGTCGGGAACTTTGATGCTGTCTTGCAACAAGAACACATCGCATTGCTGCTGCCCCACCGTGGCAAACGGCAGGTGGCCGTAGTAGGCGAACGAGGAGCGCTGGGCGGCGCCGACGTTGCTGTTGATGCAAGTAGTGCCCGGCGGCAGGTGGACGGAAATCTGGTGCGCCACGCTGGCGTAGCTCTTGCTGTAGTTCAGCGGCGGCAGGAACAGGGTCATGATCAGCACCCAGATCAGGATCAGGCCGCCGGACGACAGCACCACGGCGCGCCACAGCACGGCCGGCTGGCGCGAGATGCGCCAGTGCACCAGCGCCACCCAGCCCGCGCTGGCGCAGGCGGCGACGAAGAAGGCCAGCAAGTCCAGCTCGGGCTTGAAGCCGGGCATGAGTTTCAGGGCATTATGCGACAGTTTCGGCGGCCAGCCGGTCAGGATGGCGAACCAGAACAGCCACAGCGCGAGGGCGCAGATGGTCAGCACCATCACGGAGAACCAGTCGATGGCGTTGATGGCGCCCCGTTTCATGGTCAGCAGGCCGAACGCGGCCATCACGGCCAGCGGCGGCAGCAGCGGCAGCAGCTGGCTCGGGTCGGGATCGGGATGGCACAGGCCCAGGATGGCCAGCATGGCAACAAAGGTCAGCGGCACGACGATGTGCAGCACGTGGTGCTGGCGGCGCCAGGCATACACGGCCCAGGCGGCGAACGGCCACGCGGGCCAGAAGAACCAGATGCCGACGCGCAAGAAGTACTGCACGCTTTTCAGGCTCGGGGCGCTGAACTGGCGGCAATTCCATTCCATCCATGCCTGCATCGGCGAATGGCCGTACGGTTGCAGCCATTCGCCCGGCAGCAGCCAGAGCAGGGTCAGCGCGGCGCCGATCAGGATGGCCAGCGCCAGGTGGCGCACGCTGCGCAGCAGCGGCAGGCGCAGGAAGACGGTGCACAGCAGCAGGGCGATGCTCAGCGCCGCCGGCGTGATCCAGCCGCGCGTGAGGGTCAGGCCGCCCAGCGCCAGGCCCAGCAGGGCTGCATTGCGCACGGACGGGCCTTCCATGTAGCGCACGGCGCGGTACAGCAGATAGGCCATCAGGGACACGTACAGCGCTTCGGCCGTGATGTCGTGGCTGTGCTGCAGCAGGCCCAGGCAGCCCAGATAGATGAGCACGGCGGCATCGGCCAGGGTGCGGCCGAAATCGTCCGGCTCGGGCTGGCCGCCGAAGGCCAGGCGCAGCGGCTGGGCGTCGTTGCGGCGGCCCAGGTTGAAGGCGGTGTACCAGACGGACAGGGTGCTGACGACGAAGATGCCGATGGTCGACATGCGCGCGCCGAAGACGTCGCCGTCGATCCAGCCGAACAGCTTGATGAAGATGGCGCCCAGCCAGAAGGTCAGCGGGCCTTCATCGGGCAGCGACAGGCCGGCCACGTTGGGCCACAGCCAGTCGTTCAGGCCGCCATGCGCCATGGTCCACATGATGCCGAAACTGGCGGCGTCATCGTTCTTCCACGGTTCGCGGCCGATCAGGCCAGGCAGGATGTACAGCAGGCCGAGCGCAAACAAGGCCCATCGTGGCAGCGCGAGTGTGGCAGCGGCGGGAAGGCGGACTGGCTTCATCGATAATCGGTATCAGAATAGTGGCAAGACGCGACGAATGGCGTCGGGTATGCGCGAGTATAAAGTAAAGCGGCCAAAGACAAAAAAGGCAGCCGTGGCTGCCTTTTCTCTGGCAGCCGAAGCTGCCCTGTTTTGCCGCAAAGCGGCAAAAATCAGCCTGCTGCGACTGCGGTTTTCGAACCAACCGAACCGAACTTCTGACGGAACTTCTCGACGCGACCAGCGGTATCGACGATTTTGTGCTTGCCCGTGAAGAATGGGTGCGATTCAGCCGAAACCTCGATCTTCACCAGTGGGTATTCTTTACCGTCGTGGGTGATTTTTTCGCGGGTTTGGATGGTCGAGCGGGTAACGAATTTGAAATCGCACGACAGATCGTGGAAAACAACTTCGCGGTATTCTGGATGGGTATCGACTTTCATGGTCTTCTCTCTAGTTTGGTAGCCAAACAGCACTTCGTCGGTCGTCCTGCTTCTTGACCCGATTGCCGATCACTTGCCAGGGTTTAAAATAATGCAACCGTCGATTATATAGCGCTTTGGGGCCGGAGGCAATAAAAAAGCCGCTCCAGGAGCGGCTTGGGCCGGTAGCGCATTGATATGACGCCACCGAGGGGAGGGAAACCGTAGCGAGCAGGCCCGATATACGGCCGAGTAGCGCAGCTGTACGAAGGTACAGCGAGCAACACAGGCCGTAGAGCGGGACGCGCAGTAGGTTTACCCCCCTCGGCGCATCATGTCGAAGAACTCGGCGTTGTTCTTCGTGGCCTTCATCTTGTCCAGAATGAACTCCATCGCTTCGATCTCGTCCATCGAGTACAGCAACTTGCGCAGGATCCAGATTTTCTGCAGCTCGTTCGGCTTGATCAGCAGTTCTTCGCGGCGGGTACCCGATTTGTTCAGGTTAATTGCCGGATATACACGTTTTTCGGCCAAACGGCGTTCCAGATGCACTTCCATGTTGCCGGTACCCTTGAATTCTTCAAAGATCACGTCATCCATGCGCGAACCCGTTTCGATCAGCGCCGTGGCGATGATGGTCAGCGAGCCGCCTTCTTCGATATTGCGCGCGGCGCCGAAGAAGCGTTTTGGACGTTGCAGCGCGTTCGCGTCGACACCGCCGGTCAGGACCTTGCCCGAGGCAGGGATGACGGTGTTGTAGGCACGGGCCAGGCGGGTGATCGAGTCGAGCAGGATGACCACGTCTTTTTTCATTTCGACCAGGCGCTTGGCTTTTTCCAGCACCATCTCGGCCACTTGCACGTGGCGCGTGGCCGGCTCGTCGAAGGTCGAGGCGACGACTTCGCCGCGGACCGAACGTTGCATTTCGGTAACTTCTTCCGGACGTTCGTCGATCAACAGCACGATCAGGGTGATATCCGGGTGATTGGCCGTGATCGCATGCGCGATGTGCTGCAGGATCACGGATTTGCCGGATTTCGGCGACGCCACCAGCAAGCCGCGCTGGCCTTTGCCGATCGGGGCGATCAGGTCGATGATGCGGCCGGTGATGTTTTCCTGGCCATTCATTTCACGTTCCAGGCGCAGCGGCTCGTTCGGGTGCAGCGGCGTCAGGTTTTCAAACAGGATGCGGTGTTTCGACATCTCCGGCGATTCGCCGTTGACCTTGTCGACTTTGACCAGTGCGAAATAGCGTTCGCCATCTTTCGGGGTCCGTACCTCGCCTTCGATCGAATCGCCGGTGTGCAGATTGAAGCGGCGGATTTGCGAAGGGGAGATGTAAATGTCGTCGGTGGACGCCATGTAGCTGGCGTCAGGCGAGCGCAGGAAGCCGAAGCCGTCAGGCAGCACTTCCAGGGCGCCGTCGCCAAAAATCTGTTCGCCGGACTTGGCGCGTTTCTTCAGGATAGCGAACATCAGCTCCTGTTTGCGCAAGCGGGCTGCGTTGTCAATGTCAAGACCGATCGCCATCTCAAGCAGGGCGGATACGTGTAGGGCCTTTAGTTCGGATAAATGCATATGTGTTGAGTGTCCCGAGACGGGATGTAAAGGTAGGGGAGGGGACTGCGTGGCGTTGATTAATTATTGGGGAAGGCTGTGCACGAATGAGGCAAAGCCGCTTCCCGGTCTATCCAGTCAGGCGGCGCTGCGGGCGCAGCGCTGCCCATCATACATTAAATGTTGCTGTCGACGAAAGCGGTCAACTGGCCCTTGGCCATGGCGCCCACTTTTTGAGCAGCTGCAACACCATCCTTGAACAGGATCAGGGTCGGGATGCCGCGGATGCCGAACTTGGCAGGCACTGCCTGGTTGGCGTCCACGTCCATCTTGGCGATCACGATGCGGCCGGCGTATTCCTTGGCCACTTCTTCCAGGATCGGAGCGATGGCCTTGCAGGGACCGCACCATTCTGCCCAGAAGTCGACCAGTACTGGCAACTCGGATTTCAGGACGTCTGCTTCAAAAGATGCATCGCTAATGTGTTTGATATTTTCGCTCATATTTTCCTCAAATGAGGGTGGGATCAATAATGCCTGGAATTAACCATACGCTGGTTCGCCATCCATGCTTCCTGGAATGCAGTGAGAAGATGGGGGCAATGGGCACAAATTCAATGTTCTTGGAAGGTGCGACCAGAGGTATGCAGGCGGGGATGGCTGAAATAATAACCCATTTTTTCAAAGCGTGGCGATTATTGCAGAAAAACTTGAGGCATATCACCAGCATATCGTCCCTGCGCGTGCCGGCAGGGCGGCAAAGCCGCATGTCTGCTGGCCTGCAGCGCCGTGTCCGCCCTCCCGGCCTGGCTGCGCGATCAGGCTTGGGCGCCGGCCTGACGCGCCGTGTGCTGCAGCTGCAAGTTCACCATGAGCTGCAGTTCCGCGCTTTCCATCGGCTTGCGGAAGGTGCCTAATATATGCAGGCCGTTGGCCATGGCCAGGCGTTCGGCCGCCAGGCGCACGGCCGAATGCAGGCCCGACAGCAGGACCACGCCGCCGCGGAAACCGTTTTCAGCCGCCATGCGCAAGAATTCGATGCCGTCGATGTCGGGCATGGACAGGTCGCAGATCAGCAGATCGGGCTGGTGCTGCTTCAGGGTGGCCAGCGCCTGTTCGCTGTGCGACTCGCAGCGGATGTCGAACGGACCCATCTGCTCGAGCATGTCGCTGAGCACGTCGAGCATGAACACGTCGTCGTCCAGCAGCAATACGCGCAATGGCGCCAGGCCTGCTTCGCTGTGTTCCCGGCTTGCTTGGTTTGATACAGTAGTCATCGTCCTGTCTTTCTATTGATATGCGCATCGCTGTCGATGCCGATACCTTGCCTCAAAGGAATTTGGCGGTAGCTAATCGTCATTGGCAAAGCTGGTGTTATTCATGATTTGTTCGGTAATCTGTTCCAGCAGGGGCCACAGGCGCGCGATGATATGCTGCGCCCGCTCCGCCTCGTCGGCCGGTTCGCCCGGCGCCAGGGTTTCCAGGTTGTGGCACAGCTCGGCCAGCCCCAGGGCCCCCACGGTGCGCGCCGACGACTTGATGCGGTGCCCCAGTTCCCGCACCTGGTGCACGTCGCCGCGCGCCAGGGCCGCATCGATGTCGCCAAAGCCATCCTGCGTCGTCTGCAGGAACTTGAAGGCGAATTTGCGCACCTTTTCCGGGTTGTAGCCCAGCAACTTGGCCAGGATCGACAGGTCGATCACCTGCGGGTCGCCCGCCAGCGTGGTCTTGAAGGCGGGCGCGGCGCGGCTGCGCGCCGGTGGCGGCGGCGTTTCGCGCGCCGGCAGCCAGCTGGCGATGGTCTGGTACATCATGGCCGGCTGGATGGGCTTGGAAATGAAATCGTCCATGCCCGCGTCCAGGCAGCGCACGCGGTCTTCGCTGGTGGCCGTGGCCGTCATGGCCAGCACGCGCAGGTGCGCCAGCTGCGGGTCGGCGCGGATGTGGCGCGTCGCCTGCAAGCCATCCATCAGCGGCATCTGCACGTCCATCAGCACGCAGTCGAACTGGGTCTGGCGCAGCAAATCGAGCGCTTCTTCGCCATTGTTGGCCAGGCAGACGGAGGCGCCCGCTTCCTCCAGCAATTCCAGCGCCACCTGCTGATTAAACGTGTTGTCTTCCACCAGCAGGATGCGCGCATGCTTGAGCGTACGCATCACCAGGGCCGCGTCGGCGCTGGCGCGCATGGCCGCCGCCGTCTGTACCATGCTGTCGAGCATGGCGGGCGCCGCCTGGTCGGAAATGCCCAGGTTGGCCGTGAACCAGAAGGTGCTGCCGGCGCCGGGACGGCTGTCGACGCCCACGTCGCCGCCCATCAGCTGGGCCAGCTGCTTGCAGATGGCCAGGCCCAGGCCCGTGCCGCCATATTCGCGCGTGGTGGAGGTATCGGCCTGCTGGAAGGACTGGAACAGCTTGCTCATTTCATCCTGCGACAGGCCGATGCCGTGGTCGCAGACTTCGAAGCGCACCAGGCAGTGCCTGGCGTCCGCCACCACCTTGCGCACTTTCACGGTAATGCTGCCCTGTTCGCTGAACTTGATGGCGTTATTGGCGTAGTTGATCAGCACCTGCCCCAGGCGCAGCGGGTCGCCCACGAGCACGGCCGGCAACTGCGGGTCGATCTCGAACAGCAGCTCCAGGTTTTTGCCGGCGGCGCGCGGCGCCACCACCGTCATCAGCGTCTGCACCACGTGGTCGAAACTGAAGTTGACGCGCTCGATTTCCAGCTTGCCCGCCTCGATCTTCGAGATGTCGAGGATATCGTCGATGATGCCCAGCAAGTGTTCTCCGGCAAAGCGGATCTTTTCCAGGTAATCGCGCTGGCGCGGTTCCAGGTCCGTTTTCAGGGCCAGATAGGCCATGCCGATCACGCCATTCATGGGCGTGCGGATTTCATGGCTCATGTTGGCCAGGAATTGTCCCTTCGCCAGGCTCGCCTCTTCGGCCACCTGCTTGGCCTGGTCCAGCTGCTCCGTGCGCTGCGCCACGCGCTCTTCCAGATGTTCGTTGAGTTCGCGCAAGGCGCTCTCGCTGCGCTTGTGATACGTGATGTCCGTCAGGCTGGCCACCACCATGCCCACCTTGCCGTATTCATCGCGGATGGCCTCGGTATTTACGGACAGCCACGACAGGCTGCCGTCGGGCTGCTGCACGCCCATCAGCACGTCGCGCATGGCCTCGCCCGTCGACAGGGTGATGTGCACGGGATGGCTGCGCTGGTCGAAGGCGGAGCCGTCTTCGCGGATGGCTTGCCACAGGCTGTTGCCGGCCGGACTGGCCGCCAGCATGCGCTCGGCGGCGGCGTTGCTTTCCAGAATGTGGCCGTGGCTGTCCTGCACCACCAGGCCATTCGTCACGGCGCCGAACACGGACGCCATGCGCTGGCTCGAGTTCGACAGGGCGATCGACGCCTGGCGCCGTTCCGTGATGTCGGTGATCATCGCCAGGGTGCCGCCCGGCTCGCCATTGTCCGACTGGATGCTGGTGCTTGACAGCAAGCCCCACAGGCTGGACTGATCCTTGCGGAAGAAGCGGAAATCGACCTGGTCCGGCTGGCTGGCGGCACTGCCGTGGCTGGCCAGGCGGCGCTGCATCAGCAGCTGGCTGTCGCGGTCCATGAAGTCGAGCAAGGGGCGGCCCAGCATTTCCTGCACCGTGTAGCCCAGCATGTGCGCCATCTTCGGGTTGACGAAGGTGGTCTTGCCGTCCGCATCCGTCATCCAGATGCCTTCGGCGGCCGTCTGCACGATCAGGCGGTAGCGTTCCGAACTGGCGTGCAGGGCTTCCTCGGCGCGTTGCCGCTGCGTCATGTCGCGCAGCGAGACGATGGAAAACACTTGCCCGGCCATGCGCAGCGGCGACAGGCTGACCTTGGCCGGGAAGTGCGTGCCGTCGCGGCGGCGCGCCATCATCACCCGGCCTGGCAGGCTGTGCCGCGCTTGCGGGTCGCCGACGGACTGGCTGGCCGTGCTTTCCGGTACCAATTGCTCCAGCGACATGCCCGTCAATTCGGCGAGAGGATAGCCGAAGCAGCGCGCGCCGATCTGGTTGGCGTAATGCACCTTGCCCTCGACGTCGGCCACCAGCATGGCTTCGGGCGCCGCTTCCAGCATTGAGCGCATGCGCGATTGCTCGTCCTGCTTGCGCTCGCTGATATCGCAGACGATGCCGCTGGCCTGCGTGGCGGCGCCGTCCGAGGCGCGTGTCAGCACGGCGCCGCGCGCCAGCAGCCAGCGCCAGTGGCCGTCGCTGTGGCGCAAACGGAATTCGCAATTGAAGGTGCCGGGCGCCTGCCCATCCAGATGCTGGCGAAAGGCCAGGCTCAGACGTGCGCGGTCGTCGCGGTGCACCTCGGCCAGCCAGTCGGCCAGTGCATGGTCGAGCCTGGCGCCCTTGTCGCCCAGCACGTCCTGGTACTGGGGGGCGAACAGCAGCCGGTCGGACTGGCGCCGCCAGGTCCAGCCAGCCAAGGCCGCGCCGCGCAAGGCGTGCACGGCATCCTGTTCGGCCAGGGCCTGCGCGGGCAGCAGCAGGCGGCGCAACTGTTTCCGCAGCCGCCAGGCTTGCCAGCAAGCCACTCCCGCCAGGGCGGTGGCGCTGGCGGCAGCATACGGCCACAGCAGTGCCGGCGCCATGCCGTGTGCCGCCGCCTGTACCGGCAGCGAGACTGCCAGGCCTGCCGCCAGCATCGTACGCGCGAGCCGGCGCAGCGCAGGGCGCCGTCGGCGTGGTGCGCTGAAACTCGTGTGGCTGCAATACGACAAATGCATCCCTTTCTGGGGCGTGATTGGACTGGGCTGGCAGTGCATGATGCGCGCTCAAATAAACGCCTGCGGCGCTTTCTGGCGGCAACTATAGCATCGAATATTTAGTCGGAGTAGTTAAGTTCTGAAACAGCCAGAACGGGATTTTTTTTGCCCCGGAATGGCTGTTTTTTTTGCGATTTGGTGAGAATCTGAGAGAAAGTTGGCGCGAAATCGTGCTACTCAATCGAGGCGATAGCCTTTAAGCGAAACTGCCGGCAAACTGATAGCGGTGTCCGGGATGCCACATGGTGGCGATCGAGGCGATCTTGCCGCCCGAGCGCGTCTGGCGGCGCAGCACCAGGCATGCCTGTTTCGTGTCGATGGCCAGCATTTCGGCGATGTCGCGCGGCGCCGACAGCGCCTCGATGCTGTAGGTGGCCCCTTGCAGGGGCGCGGCGGCCATCAGGTATTCGTTCGGCGTGATGCTGGAAAAATTCTGCGTCATGTAGTCGGGCGCGCACTCGGGGTTGACCCAGCGGTCTTCCACCTGGATCGGCACGCCGTTTTCAAAATGCACGATCAGCGAATGAAACAGCGGGTGTTCCGGCGGCAGGCCGAATTGCTTGGCCAGCAAATCCGAGGCCTTGGTACGCTCCAGCAATTGCAGGCTGCTGCGGTGGATATGCCCGCGCGCGCGCACTTCATCGGCGATACTCTTGATTTCCAATAAGGTCGCCTGGTATTTTTGCTGTGCCACATAGGTGCCCGATCCCTGGCGCCGCGTCAATATTTGCTCGCTGGTGAGTTCGCGCACGGCGCGGTTGACCGTCATGCGCGAGACGCCGAACTGTTTCACCAGGGCTTGCTCGGACGGAATCACGTCGCCTTCCTTCCAGCGTCCGGCGGCAATGCCGGCCAGCAGAAAATCCTTGATGCGCTGGAAAATGGGCGTATTTTCTTGTGTATTCTGGTCGTCCAATGCGGTTTCTCCGGGGCGCGGGCAGGACGCGCCGCCGGCTGGAGGCGCGATGGCCGATTTTAGCACCGAGCAAGGCAGGCGCCGCCAGCCTTTTTTTGAATTCAAAAGCAAGCGCCGGAGTGTGGCGCGCGCGGGCGCTGGCTATGCTGGTGACTTGTTATTGACCTGCACGGAGTTCGCCATGGAACACGCTTACCTGACTGACGATGAACGCTGGGACGCCCTGCAGCGGCGCGCGCCCGACGCCGACGGCGTCTTTTATTACTCGGTGCGCACGACGGGCGTGTATTGCCGGCCATCCTGCGCCGCGCGTCCCGCCTTGCGCCGCAACGTGGCCTTCCACGCCACGTGCGAGCAGGCGGAGGCGGCCGGTTTTCGCCCCTGCCTGCGCTGCAAGCCGAACTTGCCGCCGCTGGCCCAGCGCCAGGCGGCCATCGTGGCCGACATCTGCCGGCTGATCGACGCCAGCGACGAGCTGCCTGACCTCGACAGCCTTGCCAGCGCCGCCGGCATGAGCCGCTTTCACTTCCACCGCGTCTTCAAGGCGCACACGGGCATCACGCCGAAAGCGTACGCGGCGGCGCGGCGCGGCGAGCGCCTGAAGGCCGGCTTGCAGGGCGCGGCGAACGTCACGGAAACGTTGTATGCGGCCGGTTTCAATTCCAGCGGCCGCCTGTATGCCGCCACGCCCGGCTTGCTGGGCATGACGCCGGGCGCATTCCGCGCTGGCGGCAGCGGCGCCGTGATCCGCTTCGCCATCGGCGCCTGCTCGCTGGGCGCCATCCTCGTGGCCAGCACGGAGAAGGGCATTTGCGCGATTCTGATCGACGACGACCCGGAAGTGCTGCTGCGCGACTTGCAGGACCGTTTCCCGCAAGCCGAGCTGCGCGGCGCCGAGCCTGACTATGAACGGACGGTGGCGCAGGTGGTGGGACTGGTCGAGGCGCCGGCGATCGGCCTGGACTTGCCGCTCGACGTGCGCGGCACCGTGTTCCAGCAGCGCGTGTGGCAAGCCTTGCGCGAGATTCCCGCCGGCAGCACGGTCAGCTATGCCGAGCTGGCGCGGCGCATCGGCGCACCGAACGGGGCGCGGGCCGTGGCGGGCGCCTGCGCTGCGAACGCGCTGGCCGTCGCCATCCCCTGCCACCGGGTCGTGCGCAACGATGGCGCGCTGTCCGGCTACCGCTGGGGCGTGGAGCGCAAGCAGGCGCTGCTCGAGCGCGAGGGCGAGCGGTGAGGGCGCTGGACTGGCGCCAGATCGAGGATGAGCTGAATCAATACGGCTGCGCCGTCGCGCCGGGCTTGCTCAATCCCGCGCAGTGCGGGGCGCTGGCAGCGCAGTATGACGATGCGTCGCGCTTTCGCAGCCGTGTGGTAATGCAGCGCCACGGTTTCGGCCAGGGCGAGTACCAGTATTGGGCGCATCCGCTGCCGGACGTGGTGGCCGCCTTGCGCGAACAGTTGTACGGGCCGCTGGCAGCGATCGCCAACCGCTGGCACGCCAGCATGGGCCTGGCAGCGCGCTTTCCCACCAGCCACGCGGATTTCCTCGCGCGCTGCCATGCGGCGGGGCAGACGCGGCCCACGCCCTTGCTCTTGCGCTACCGCGAGGGCGATTACAACTGCCTGCACCAGGACCTGTATGGCGAGCACGTGTTTCCGCTGCAACTGGCCGTGCTGCTGTCCCGTCCGCAAGACGATTTCACGGGCGGCGAGTTCGTGCTGACGGAGCAGCGCCCGCGCATGCAGTCGCGCTTGGAGGTCGTGCCGCTGGCGCAGGGCGACGCCGTGATCTTTCCCGTGGCGCTGCGCCCCGTGAATGGCACGCGCGGCAGTTACCGCGTCAACATGCGCCATGGCGTGTCGCGCCTGCGCTCGGGCTTGCGCCACACCCTGGGCATCATTTTCCATGATGCGAGCTGAACGCTAGCTGCGGCGCTTGAGTTTCCGCAATTACATGGCATGATGGCTACTCCCTGTCACTTTTCACTTTTGCCATGTCCGCGTTGCTCCGCCTGTTGTGCCTGTTGACGATCTTCCTCTTCCCCGTGGCCCATGCGCAGGACGCTGCGCCATCGCTCGTTACGGAGACTGCCAGCGTCATGGCGCCGGCGCATGCCACGGCCGTCAAGACGGCGCCATTGATGTTCGCCAACCGCAAGGTGTTCGTCTTCCGCGCCGCGCTGGCCGGCTATCCGCCCGATGAACGGGCCATCGGCGCGCAGCGCCGCCTGGAAGGCGTGCTGGCGAAAAACGGTCCGCTGCAGGCAAGCACGCGCATGATTCCCGAGGGCACGCAGGTGCTGCTCGACGGCGTGCAGCTGTTCGTCGTCGTGCCTGGCGACGTCAACTTGCTGGCCGGCGACACGACGGAAAGCGTGGCGAAAACGGCCGCCAGCGAGTTGAGCAAGGCCGTGTTTGACTATCGCGAACAGGGCAGCTGGCGCTACCTGTCGATTGCCGCCGCCGTGTGCGCGGCCGCCACCCTCGTTTTCTGGCTCGTGTGGATGGGCTTGACGCGCTTGTACCGCTGGGCCAAGCGCCGCAGCGGCATCCTGCTGGCCTCGCGCCTGCGCGACGTGCGCCTGAAAAACGTGCGCGTGCTCGACGCCGAACACTACATCGCCTTCGCGTATCAACTGCTCAGCGCCGTGCTGTGGGGTTTGCGCCTGATGGCCACCTATCTGTGGGCCGCCTTCGTGCTGGGCCGCCTGCCCTACACGCGTTCCTGGGGCGAAAGCCTGAGCGGCTACCTGTTCGACGTGGCCGCCGACGTCTTCCACGCCATCATCGGCGCCTTGCCGGGGCTGGTGCTGGTGTGCGTGATCTTCGCCATCGCGCGCCTGATCGCCGCCACCGCCGCCTCGCTGTTCAAGCGCGTGGAAAGCGGCGAATTGCAGATCGGCTGGCTGGACAAGGACACGGCCCTGCCCACGCGCCGCATCGCCAGCGTGGTGATCTGGCTGTTCGCGCTGGCCATGGCGTATCCATACCTTCCCGGCTCGCACACGGCCGCCTTCCAGGGCCTCTCCGTGCTGGTGGGCCTGATGGTGTCGATCGGCGCGTCGAGCATCGTGGGCCAGGGCGCCAGCGGCCTGATCCTGATGTACACGCGCGCCCTGCGCAAGGGAGAATACGTGCGCGTGGGCGACAGCGAGGGCACGGTGGTCGACGTCGGCATGTTCGAGACGCGCCTGCGCACGGGCCTGGGCGAGGAAGTTGCCTTGCCGAACGCCTGGGTGATGTCGCAAACGACAAAGAACTATTCGCGCGCCCAGCCCGGCGGCGGCTTCGTGCTCGACTCCACCGTCACCATCGGCTACGCCACGCCATGGCGGCAAGTGCACGCCATGCTGGAACTGGCCGCTGCCCGCACGCCGGAGCTGTCGACCACGCCGAAACCGTACGTGATGCAACTGGCGCTGCAGGATTACTACGTGCAATACCGCCTCGTCGCCTACGCCAGCGCCGAAGTCCCCCGCCAGCGCGCCGAAGTGCTGAACCGCTTGCACCAGAACATCATCGACGTCTTCAACGAATTCGACGTGCAGATCACCTCGCCGCACTATATCGACGACCCGAAGGAGTCGCACGTGGTGCCGCCCGGTGAATGGTTCAGGGCGCCGGCGAAGCGGGGGGAAGAATCGATTGAGGTGGTTCCGCCCAAGTCTTGAACGCGAGGCGTGGTCTGTGCGTGACGGATGCAATGGCACGCGCTATCTTGGTTTTTCCTCGGGAGCGCAGGTATTCTTGCCATTTGTCAGCTGAATTACCTGGAAACCCCCGGCGGGTGCCGCGAGCAGGCAGAAATCTGCGGAGTAGCGCGAAGTGGGATCGGACGCGGATGGCGGCCTTCCCAGGAAGGATACGCCATACACTTTTCCCGCAAGCAGCGGCGCGGCAGCGCTGCTCTCGGCCCCCTCGGGTGCCTTGCCATAGCGCACGCATCCCTTGTTTGGCAGACGATAGCTGGGATCGCCAAACGAGGCATTGGGAAACATGACCGTCCATACATCTTTCCAGCCATTCGGCCCAGGTGTGCTGATCGTCAGCATCTTCAGGCTGACTGGTCCCCTTGAGCGTTCCTCTTCGCTGGCAATCTTGAAGCAGGGAAGGCCAGCCTCAGTCATGACGGCGGCAGTGCCCATGCGCGACCACGCCGAGGCATTGATGCTCGTCAAGGCGGCAAGCAGGAATAACAGTGTGTGACGATATGGCATGGCGATCCTTGCACTATCTGATGAGCGAATGTTCTGGGCAGCTATTTTTTTTCCACGCTGGCATGTCGCTGCCAATGGCGATGATTTTTCGTTCATCTGTGGAGGTGACAGCGATGCAGAATTTCCCTCTGTAGCCATAGGTCGGGTCGGAAGGATCATCTGGACGCCCATTCAAGAAGACGCTGTAAACCCGCCCGGTTTGCAGTTCAGGGGCAGGCGTGCCATTTGCGCCCTGTGGAATATCGCCATAGAGAAGGCAGATTTTTGATGAAAGCGGAATTTTTCTTCCTCCGGTCATCACATAGCTCCATACTTTGGTAGCCGGTTTTACTGACAGGTCTGAAATACTGAGTGCCCCCAGGAGTGGCTGGCCGTTACGTTTCTCTTCCGTCTGCGAGATTGTGAAGCAGGGTGTGCCATTCACTGAATTGATTTCAGCATCGGCGATGCGTGATGTTGCACCCGCATCAAGGTATGTCGACGAGAGGAGTACGCTCGATATACCCGCCAGGTAAATTCTTTTCACTTTTTCTGTCGGTGAAAAAATCATTGAGTACCTCTTCATAAACTGCTTGGTCATTAGCATATTGCTCCTGGCGCATTGCGGAGGAATCCTTTAAGTATTTCAATGCGTAGTAGTCGGCTAACAAGTCTCCTTGTGCCTCCATGTTGTAGTCGGCTAATTTTTTTTGGGACGACAAAACGTACTTGTAGTCCAGTCCTATTCTGAATGCTCCACGCATTGCCACCGGATATTTCAGTTGATATTGCCAAACATGGACCATTTCATGAATGAACCAATGACGCTCGGTATTATCTGCATTGGAAAAATCGTCCAGAAATCTCGACTCATGAAAGTACATTTCCCCATTGGGTGTCATGGCAGTGTTTTTTGGTTGGAACAGCCATAGATAAGGCCTCTTGTGAATTTTGACTTTGCTATAGTCGACGGCATCCTCGAAAATCATCCATGCCATGTCTATTTCACCCTGGGTAAGCGGGCGAGCAATGCTATCGATTTTTACCTGTTTTACTGATGTATCGATATCCTTGTCGGTCGTTTTTACGTCTTGTAGCTCCACTATGATCGCCGTCGAAGCCACTGGGTCTGGTGCAGCAGAGCAGCAGGGAAGGCTGTCTTCTTGTGGGAAAAATTCCACCGTCGTGATTTGCTCTTCCCGCTTGCTGGCGATGCGCCCCGTGCGTCCCTTCGCATCCGTCGTCCCCGTCCACGTTTCCCCATTGCTCAAGGTGAGCCGGTAGTCGGCGTGCGCCAGCGGCACCTTGTTTTGCGAGACGAATTCCAGCTGCTCGTCGTAGCCGCAGCACCAGCATTCGTCGGGCTGGCCGGCCAGGCGGTGCAGTTCGCAGCCGCTTGTCGCGTTGCGCAGGGTGGCACCCAGCACGGGTCGGCCGTTGGCGCTGAAGGTGACGATCATGCTGTCGAAGCGCGCGCCCAGGCTTTTCTTCTGGTGGGCCACGAGCTTGAAGAACACGTCGCACGCGGTGGTGCTGATGACATGGTGCCTGGCCATAGGGGCTCCGCGATAAAACGCCAGCGTAGGCCAGCGGCGGCGGGGAGGTATTGACTGGGCGCAAGGCCTGGGCGCTTGCGTTAAGATGCCGGGCGTTTCCCCGTTACGATGAAAAGAAAGAGAACCCATGTCCAGCGCACCCCATACTGAAGCATCGCAAGCCGCCCGCAGCCTGGCCGCCGCCCTGATCGGCGACCCGTTCTACCGCGCCGTCACGGTGGCCTGCGGCGACGATGAAGCGGCGCGGCTGGCCATGCTGGAAGCGTATTTTGCGCTGGCGCTGGACGAAGGCTGGCAGGCGGGCCGCGTCGACCTGGCTGGCGATGGGTGCAATGAGGCGGGCAATGGTGCCGCCATCTGGACGACGGATACGCCGGCAGCCCGGCGCCAGGCCGCGTATGCGCAGCGCGAAGACGCCTTGCGCGTGCTGCTGGGCGAGCAGGGTTTCGCGCATTTTTCGGCCATCGTCGAGAACATGGAGCATGCGCTGGCGCCGCATGGTCTGCAGGACGCGTGGTACCTGTCGATCGCCGGCATCCACCCGGACGCACAGGGCCGGGGATTGGGCGCGTCCGTGCTGGCGCCGGGCCTGGCGGCCGTCGATGCGGCCGGCGCCGTGTGCTTCCTGGAGACCTACAACGAACGCAGCCTGGCGTTCTACGGCCGTCTGGGCTTCGTGGTGGCGGGGCGTTATGCGGAAGCCGTCACGGGCTGTGATTACTGGCTGATGCTGCGGCAACCCACTGCTGCCTGATTGACCATTTTGCCAATTTCTATACACTCGTCTTTTCACTCATTTATTAAAAGACCTGGAGATGGAAATGCCGACCCCGCACCTGCGCCGCACCCTGCTAGTTCTCGCCTGCCTGGGCGCCCTCGGCCACGCTCACGCCGATACCGTCATCGACAATGCGAATGGCTACACGCTCGACGCGCATGGCAGGGTAGTCCGCTTCACGGCGCTGGCGTTTGACGACGCTGGCAAGCTGCTCGCCGTCGGCAGCGCCGCGCAGGTGAAGCGCAAGGCGGCCAACGGTGCCCTGCACGTTGACGTGCAGGGCAAGACCGTGCTGCCAGGGCTGATCGACGCGCATGGCCACGTGTTCGGCCTGGGGACGATCGCCAGCGGCGTGATGCTGTACGGTTCGTCCTCATTGCCTGCCGCCGTGCAGGCCGTGGGCGACTTCGCCCGCGCGTATCCCGAGCGCAACTGGATCGTCGGCAGCGGCTGGAACCAGGAAATCTGGAAGCTGGGGCGCTTTCCCACGGCCGCAGAACTTGATGCGGCGGAAAGCGCACGGCCCGTGTGGCTGCGCCGGGTCGATGGCCACGCGGGCTGGGCCAACAGCCGCGCGCTGGCGCTGGCCGGCATCACGCGCGCCACGCCGGATCCGGCGGGCGGCAAGATAGTCCGCGACGCGGATGGCAACGCCACCGGCGTGCTGGTCGATAATGCCATGGACTTGATGGATGCCGTGCTGCCCAAGCCGGGCGACGTGGAAAACCGCGCCGCCCTCGATGGCGCGCTGGCGCAGCTGTCGCAGGTAGGCCTGACCAGCGTGCACGATGCGGGCATCGGCCAGATGCAGGACCGGCTGTTCCGCGACTACGCGGACCACGGCAAGCTGACGGTGCGCGTCTACGGCATGATTGCCGATACCACCGAAGACTTCGACGTGCTGTCGAAAAGCGGCCCATTAAAAAGCTATGCGCGCGACATGTACGCCTTGCGCGCCGTCAAACTGCTGTCCGACGGCGCCCTGGGCAGCCGCGGCGCGGCCCTGCTGGCGCCGTACAGCGACGATCCTTCTACCCGCGGCCTGCTGTTCTTCAAAGATGACGCCATGCGCGCGAAGATGGAAAAAGCCATGCGCGCCGGCTACCAGGTGAACGTGCACGCCATCGGCGACGCGGGCAACCATCAAATCCTCGACGGCTACCAGGCCTTGATCGCGCAATATCATAGCGTGGGCATGCGCCACCGCATGGAGCATGCGCAGGTGGTGCAGTTGTCCGACATCCCCCGCTTCAAGGCGCTGGGCATCGTGCCGTCGATGCAGCCCACGCACGCGACGTCCGACCAGAACATGGCGGAGCAGCGCGTCGGCCACGAGCGCATCAAGGGTGCGTATGCGTGGCGCACCTTCCTCAAGCAGGGGTCGCGCATCGCCTGCGGCTCCGACTTTCCCATCGAGTCGCCGAACCCGTTCGAGGGCATCCACGCGGCCGTCACGCGGCAGAACAGCGAGGGGTTCCCGGCCGGCGGCTGGTATCCGCAGCAAGCCATGACGGTCACCGAGGCGCTGCGCTGCTTCACCCTCGACGCGGCCTGGGCGGCCCACCAGGAAAAGGTCATCGGCACGCTGGAAGCGGGAAAATGGGCGGACTTCATCGTCGTCGACCAGGACCTGTTCAAGGTGTCACCAGCCGCCATCGGCAAGACGCAGGTGCTGCAGACGTGGGTGGCGGGCAAGCGCGTGTTCGAGAAAAAGTAAGGATTTGACACCTGCAAAAACCTGTTGACTTGGTTGTATAGACAACCTATGCTGGGAGTACCAGAGCGGACCACGCATGTCCGCTCGCACCCTACGAGGAGACAGCATGAACAGCACAATGGACACCGATCCACGCTTTGATGCCAGCCGTACCATCCGCGCGCCGCGCGGCACGGTGATGGCTTGCAAGAGTTGGCAGGCCGAGGCGGCCTACCGCATGTTGCAAAACAACCTGGACCCGGAAGTGGCGGAAAATCCGCAGCACCTGGTCGTCTACGGCGGCATCGGCCGCGCCGCCCGCAACTGGGCCTGCTTCGACCAGATCCTCGCCTCGCTGCGCGAGCTGGAAGACGACCAGACTCTCCTGATCCAGTCCGGCAAGCCGGTGGGCGTGTTCCAGACCCACGCGGACGCGCCGCGCGTGCTGATCGCGAACTCCAATTTGGTGCCGAAATGGGCCAACTGGGAACACTTCAACGAACTCGATCGCCAGGGCCTGTTCATGTACGGCCAGATGACGGCCGGCAGCTGGATCTACATCGGCACGCAGGGCATCGTGCAGGGCACGTATGAAACCTTCGCCGAGGCGGGCCGCCAGCATTTCGGCGGCGACTGGGGCGGGCGCTGGATCTTGACGGCGGGCCTGGGCGGCATGGGCGGCGCGCAGCCGCTGGCCGCCACCATGGCGGGCGCCGTCTCGCTCAACATCGAATGCCAGCAAAGCAGCATCGATTTCCGTTTGCGCACGCGCTACCTGGACAAGCAGGCCGCCAGCCTGGATGAAGCTCTGGAACTGGTGAAATACCACACCGAACGCAAGGAAGCCATCTCGATTGGCCTCCTGGGCAACGCGGCCGAAGTGCTGCCGGAACTGGTGCGCCGCGCCAAGGCGGGCGGCCTGGTGCCGGACCTGGTGACGGACCAGACGTCCGCGCACGACCTGGTCAACGGCTACCTGCCGCGCGGCTGGAGCGTGTCGGACTGGAAGGCGGCGCAGCAGGACCCGCAGCGCCACGCGCGCCTGACGGTGGCCGCCGCCGATTCCTGCGCCGCCCACGTGCAGGCCATGCTCGATTTCCACGCCATGGGCGTGCATACGGTCGACTATGGCAACAACATCCGCCAGGTGGCGTTCGACCAGGGCGTGCAGAACGCCTTCGACTTCCCCGGCTTCGTGCCCGCCTACATCCGCCCGCAGTTCTGCGAAGGGCGGGGGCCGTTCCGCTGGGTGGCCCTGTCGGGCGACCCGGAAGACATCTATAAAACGGATGCGAAGATCAAGGAGCTGTTCCCGCACCACAAGCAAGTGCACCACTGGCTGGACATGGCGCGCGAGCGCATCGCCTTCCAGGGCCTGCCGGCGCGCATCTGCTGGCTGGGACTGGGCGAGCGCCACATCGCGGGCCTGGCCTTCAACGAGATGGTGCGCACGGGCGAACTGAAGGCGCCCATCGTCATCGGCCGCGACCACCTGGACACGGGTTCCGTCGCCAGCCCGAACCGCGAGACGGAAAGCATGAAGGACGGCACGGACGCCGTCTCCGACTGGCCGCTGCTGAACGCCATGCTGAACACGGCCGGCGGCGCCACCTGGGTCTCGCTGCACCATGGCGGCGGCGTGGGAATGGGGTATTCTCAGCATGCGGGCATGGTCATCGTGGCCGATGGCACGGAAGGGGCGGCGAAACGCCTGGCCCGGGTGCTGGTCAACGACAGCGGCTCGGGCGTCATGCGCCATGCCGATGCCGGCTACGAAACCGCGGCCGCCTGCGCCAAGCGCAACGGCCTGATTCTTCCAATGCTTCCTTGAGACCTTGATGCGAATGACTATGACACAGCATGCCAAAAGTTGGACCCTGAAACCGGGCGCGATGACCCTGGGCGACCTGCGCGCCGTCTGGGCCGCGCCCGCGAAACTGATCCTCGCCGCCGAGGCCTATCCCGTCATCGAGGCGTCGGCCGCCGCCGTGCAAGCCATCGTCGCCAAGGGCGATGCGGCCTACGGCATCAACACGGGTTTCGGCCTGCTCGCCAAGACGCGCATCCCCGATGAAAAACTCGAGCAATTGCAGCGCAACCTGATCCTGTCGCATTCCGTCGGCACGGGAGAATTGCTGTCGGACGCCGTCGTGCGCCTGATCATGCTGATGAAGATCGGCAGCCTGGCGCGCGGCTTTTCCGGCGTGCGCCCGCTGATCGTCGATACCTTGATCGCCCTGTACAACGCGGGCATCATGCCGGCCATTCCCGCCAAGGGTTCCGTCGGCGCCTCGGGCGACCTGGCGCCCCTGTCGCACATGACCCTGGCCATGTTGGGCGTGGGCGAGGTGCGCGTCAACGGCGAATTGATGCCGGCCCCCGAGGCACTGGCGCAGGCAGGCATCGCGCCCGTCGTGCTGGCGGCAAAAGAGGGGCTGGCCCTGATCAACGGCACGCAGGTGTCGAACGCGCTGGCGCTGCATGGCCTGTTCATGGCCGAGCGCCTGCTGGAAGCGGCCATGGTCACAGGTGCGCTGTCGCTGGACGCGGCCAAGGGCAGCGATGCGCCGTTCGACGCGCGCGTGCACGCCGTGCGGGGACAGCCGGGGCAGATACTGGCCGCGCAGATGTACCGCCAGCTGGTGGCCAACAGCGCCATCCGCGCTTCGCACCTGGAAGGCGACGAGCGCGTGCAGGACCCGTACAGCCTGCGCTGCCAGCCGCAAGTCATGGGCGCCTGCCTGGATTTGATCGGCAACGTGGGCCGCACCCTGCTGATCGAAGCCAATGCCGTCACGGACAATCCGCTGATCTTCCAGGATGGTCCCAACGGGCAGGCGGAGATCGTCTCGGGCGGGAACTTCCATGCCGAACCGGTGGCCTTTGCCGCCGATACCATGGCGCTGGCGATCGCCGAAATCGGTGCGCTGGCAGAGCGCCGCATCGCGCTGCTGATCGACGCGACGCTGTCCGGCCTGCCGCCGTTTCTCGTGCGCGACCCGGGCGTCAATTCCGGCTTCATGATCGCCCACGTGACGGCCGCCGCGCTGGCGTCGGAAAACAAGTCGCTTGCCCATCCGGCCAGCGTCGACAGCCTGCCCACGTCCGCCAACCAGGAAGACCACGTGAGCATGGCCACGTTCGCCGGGCGCCGCCTGGACGACATGGCGCACAACACGGCCGTCATCGTCGGCATCGAGCTGCTGGCCGCCGCGCAGGGCATCGATTTCCACCGTCCGCTGAAAACCTCGCCGCACCTGGAACACGTGCACCACCAGCTGCGCCAGAAGGTGCCGTTCTTCGACGCCGACCGTTTCTTCGCGCCCGACATCGAGGCTGCCAAGCAGATGGTGCTGCAGGGTGAATTGAGCAGCACCTGCAAGAATTTGTTCGCCCCGCTGTACGCTTAAGCGGGAGCAAGGAGACAGGCATGGATTTTCGCTTCAACGAAGGCAGCATCCCGCTGCTCGTGTCGATGCCCCACGTGGGCACCGACATACCGGACGATATCGCCGCGCGCATGACGCCGCAGGCCTTGGTCAAGGCCGACACGGACTGGCATCTGCGCGAGCTGTATGACTTTTTGCAGGAGATGGATGCGTCCGTGCTGTCGGCGCGCTGGTCGCGCTACACCATCGACCTGAATCGCCCGCGGGAAGACACGAACCTGTACCCGGGCCAGGATACGACGGGCTTGCTGCCCAACGATACCTTTCACCGCGAGCCGCTGTACCTGGCCGGCAAGGAACCCGATGCGGCCGACGTGCAGCGCCGATTGCAGCGCTACTGGGCACCGTATCATGCGCAGCTGCGCGCGGAACTGGACCGCCTGCTGCGCGTGCATGGCGCCGTGGTGCTGTGGGATGCCCATTCCATCGCCTCGCATGTGCCGCGCTTCTTCGACGGCAAGCTGCCCGACCTGAACTTCGGCACGGCCGATGGCGCCAGCTGCGATGCGGGCCTGACGTCCGCCGTGGTGGATATCGCGCGCGCGCAGGAACAGTTTACCGTGGCGCTCAACGGCCGCTTCAAGGGCGGACATATCACGCGCCATTACGGCCAGGCGGACAAGCGCGTGCATGCGATCCAGCTGGAGATGTGCCAGTGCCTGTACATGAATGAACCTGGCATGGACGAATCGGCGCCTTTCGGCTACCGGCCCGACCTGGCGGCCCGGGTGCAGCCGCTGCTGCGCCGGATGATGGAAGCGGCCGTGGCATGGGTGGCGCATTGAGTACCGGTTTGTTTGCGCGCCACGCGCTGCTGCCGCAGGGCTGGCGCCGCGACGTGCTGCTGGAATGGGACGCGGCCGGCGACTTGACCCACGTCGAGGAGGGCGCCACGCCGCCGCCAGGCGCGGAAGTGGCCGAATATGTCTTGCCCGGCATGGTCAACCTGCATTCGCATGCCTTCCAGCGGGCGCTGGGCGGCATGACGGAGGTTGCAGGCGACGAGGTTAATCATGTCGCGGACAGCTTCTGGACCTGGCGCGACTTGATGTACCGCTTCGCCCGCCACATCACGCCGGAACAGATGGAGACCATCGCCGCGCAGCTGTTTGCCGAATGCCTGCGCCATGGCTACACGTCCGTCTGCGAATTCCACTACCTGCAGCGCGATGCGGCTGGCGCCCTGTATGCGCGTCCCGCCGAAACGGCCGAGCGGGTGCTGGCGGCGGCGCGCATCAGCGGCATCGGCATGACCATGCTGCCCGTGCTGTACAGCCATGCGGGCTTCGGCGAGCAGCCCCTCAAACCCGAGCAGGCGCGCTTCCGCACGGGTGCGGACGATGTCTTGCGCATCGTCGAGGCGCTGGCGCCGCAGCGCGGCGGGCAGGTGGAAGTGGGCTTTGCGCCCCATTCGCTGCGCGCCGCCGGTGTGGCGCAGATCCGCGAAGTGGCGCAAGCGCTGCCCGCGGGCCGCCCTATCCACATCCATATCGCCGAACAGCAGGGCGAGGTGCGCCAGTGCCTGGACTACAGCGGCCGGCGCCCGGTGCAGTATTTGTACGATCAGCTCGACGTCGATGCGCGCTGGTGCCTCGTGCACGCCACGCACGTGCAGCCCGACGAAGTGGCGCGGATGGCCGCCAGCGGCGCCGTGGCGGGCCTGTGTCCGACGACGGAAGCGAACCTGGGCGACGGCCTGTTTCCGCTGGCCGAATTCATCGCCGCCGGCGGGCGCTTCGGCGTCGGCAGCGACAGCCATGTGTCGCAGTCGCCGGTGGAAGAATTGCGCTGGCTCGAATACGGCCAGCGCTTGCAGCGGCAGCAGCGCAACGTGGCTGCCACGCCGGAGCAGCGGCATGTGGGCGACTATCTGTGGCAGGCGGCCTTGCGGGGCGGCGCGCAGGCGGCCGGGCGCAAGCTGGGCGCGCTGGCGCCGAGCTGCCGCGCCGATGTGCTGGTGCTCGACGACGCGCACGTGAACCTGAGCGGCGTGCCCATCGCCGATGTGCTGGGCAGTTTTATCTTCTGCGGCAACGACAAGCTGGTGCGCGACGTGCTGTGCGGCGGCCAGTGGCAGGTGCGCGATGGACGCCACGTGGCGCAGGATGCCATCGCCACCGCCTACAAGCGCACCCTGGCGCAACTGAGGGCGCTCTGATGGCGACCTTCATCCCACAGGAATACCTGCGCGCCGCGCCGTGGAAAAACGGCGGCGGCAGCACCATGGAAATTGCCATTTCTCCCCCGGACGCCGGTTTCGGCGATTTTGACTGGCGTATCAGCCTGGCGACGATCACGGCCAGCGGGCCGTTTTCCAGTTTTCCCGGCATCGACCGCAGCCTGATGCTGGTCGATGGGGACAGCGTGCAGCTGACGCTTGACGGCACGCGCAAGGTGGTTTTGAGCGCGGCGCAGCCGATGCTGTGGTTTCCCGGCGAGGCGGTCGTGGAGGCGCAAGTCAAGGGGCCGACGACGGATTTCAATGTGATGACGCGGCGCGACCGCTGCCGCCACCAGCTGGAAAAAATCACGGCGCCGGGCAAGCTGGTACGGCGCAGCGCGGCCACCTTGCTGTTCGTCGCCGGCGAAGGCCACGTGCTGGCGCGCGCAAGCGACCAGCAGTTTGCGCTGGCCCGCCATGACGCGCTGCTGCTGGACGCCGACGATGCGCAGGAATGGCGGCTCGACGCCTTGCAGCGCACGGCCGTGTTCCGCGTCGACCTGTTCATCTAGGAGAGAAAAGCAATGCAAGACTGGGATATGGTCATCCACAACGTCCACCTGGCCACCATGGAACACGGCTATGGCGAACTGCTGGACGCGGCCATCGCCGTCAAGGAGGGCCGCATCGCCTGGTTCGGCCCCGGCGACGAGCTGCCGGTCAGCGGCGCGGTGCTGATTGACGGCCAGGGCTGCTGGCTGACGCCCGGCCTGATCGACTGCCATACGCACGTCGTCCACGCGGGCAACCGCAGCGACGAATTCGAGGCGCGCCTGAATGGCGCCAGCTATGAAGACATCAGCCGCGCCGGCGGCGGCATCATGTCCACCGTGCGCGCCACGCGCGCGGCCAGCGACGACGAACTGCTGCGGCAAAGCCTGCCCCGCGTGCTGGCGCTGCTGGCCGAGGGCGTGACCACGCTGGAAATCAAGTCCGGCTATGGCCTGACGGCGGACAGCGAGGCGAAGATGCTGCGCGTGGCGCGCAGGATAGGGAAACAGCTGCCGGTCACCGTGCGCACCACGTTTCTCGGCGCGCACGCGCTGCCGCCCGAATACGCGGGCCGGCCCGACGCGTATATCGAGCTGCTGTGCGCGCAGATGCTGCCCCGGCTGGCTGGCGATGGATTAGTTGACGCCGTCGACGCCTTTTGCGAGCGCATCGGCTTTACGCCGGCGCAAACCGAACGGGTGTTCGAGGCGGCACAGGCGCTGGGCCTGCCCGTCAAACTGCATGCGGAGCAGCTGTCGGACCTGGGTGGCGCGGCGCTGGTAGCCCGCTACGGCGGCCTGTCTGCCGACCATCTGGAATTCTTGTTGGACGAGGGCATCGCCGCCATGGCAAAACACGGCACGGTGGCCGTGCTGCTGCCGGGCGCATATTACTTTTTGCGCGAGACGCAGCCGCCGCCTGTCGCGGCCTTGCGCGCGGCGGGCGTGCCGATGGCCGTATCCACCGATTGCAACCCGGGCACCTCGCCCATGACGTCATTGCTGCTGGCGATGAACATGGCGTGCACCCTGTGGCGGCTGACGCCGCAGGAAGCGCTGGCCGGTGCCACGTGCCACGCGGCGCGCGCGCTGGGCCTGCAGCAGGAAACGGGCAGCCTGGCGGTGGGCAAGCGCGCCGATTTCGCCCTGTGGCGCATCGCGCGCCCGGCCGACCTGGCATATGCGCTGGGCCTGAACCCGTGCGCGGGCGTGGTGCATGGCGGTGTCTGGCGCACGCCGGTGGTAAGCTTGCCGGATTGATCATCCGTCCCGGAGCGCCGCGTGCGTGCTGCTTATTTGCCGTTTTACTTGCTGTTGTTACTTGTCTTCGCCGCCGCGCCCATGTCCTCCCTTGCCATGGACGGCGGCACCCTGAAGGTGGGTTCGAAGCGTTTCACGGAATCGTACATCCTCGGAGAGATCATCCAGCAAAGCGCCGCGCCGCACGTGAAGGCCGAACACCGCCAGGGACTGGGCAACACGGCCATCGTGCTGGCCGCGCTGCAGGCGGGCAGCATCGACGTGTATGCCGAATACATGGGTACCATCGCCAGCGAAATCCTCAAGCACGATAAAGCCATTGATCTGGATCAGATGCGGCGCGAGCTGGCCGCGCTGGGGCTGGGCGTGGCCGTGCCGCTGGGCTTTAACAATACGTATGCGCTGGCCATGCGCGGCGATGAACAATCCATCGCCAGCCTGGCGCAGCTGGCGCAGCACCCGGCCTTGAAATTCGGTCTGTCGCATGAATTCATCGGCAGGGTCGATGGCTGGCCGGGCCTGGCCGCGCGCTATGGCTTGCCGCAGCGCCCGCGCGGACTCGATCACGGCATTGCGTATGAAGCGCTGGCGCAGCGCCAGGTGGACGTGATCGACATCTATTCGACGGACGCGAAGATCCGCCAGTACGGCTTGCGCGTGCTGGCCGACACGCAGCAGTATTTCCCCCGCTACGACGCCATGCTGCTGTACCGGCTCGACGTGCCGCGGCGCTTTCCCGCCGCCTGGCACGCCTTGCAGGGGCTGCAGGGGCGCATCAGCGAGGGCGACATGATCGCCATGAATGCGGCCGTGGAAATCGACGGCAAGAGCTTTGCCGGCGTGGCGCGGCAGTGGCTGGCATCGGGCACGCGGGCGAACAAACCGGCCGCCGCGCGCAGCGGCCTGCTCGATAAAATCCTCGGCGACGATCTGTGGACCCTGACGCGCCAGCACCTGACCCTGGTGCTGCTGTCGGTGGCCCTGGCCTGCCTGATCGGCATTCCGCTGGGCGTGCTGGCGGCGTTTTCGGCGCCGCTGCGGCAAACGGTGCTGGCCTTCGTCGGCGTGCTGCAGACGGTGCCGTCGCTGGCCCTGCTGGCGATATTGATTCCCGTGCTGGGCATGATCGGCTTGGCGCCGGCGCTGGTGGCGCTATTCGTGTATGCCTTGCTGCCCATCGTGCGCAATACGTGCACGGGCATCTTGCAGGTGCCGCAAGGCTTGCGCATGGCGGCGCTGGCGCTGGGCCTGAGCCGGCGCGACCGCCTGCTGCACGTGGACTTGCCGCTGGCCTTGCCCGTCATGCTGGCGGGCGTGAAAACGGCGGCCGTGATGAGCGTGGGCACGGCCACCATCGCCGCCTTCATCGGCGCGGGCGGCTACGGCGAACGCATCACCATCGGCCTGGCCCTGAACGACAACGACATGCTGCTGGCCGGCGCGATCCCCGCAGCCGTGCTGGCCCTGCTGACGCAAGGCTTGTTCGAGCTGGTGGAGCGCTGGGCCGTTGCCGGCCGGCAGCACTGACGGCATCACGGTTACAGCGAGTGCAGTTTGGAGCGCACCGAGACGACGGCCTGGTGCAGGATGCGTTCGGCCTGGAAGTCGTTTTCGCGCTGTTCGGCGATGGCTTGCAAGTCGCGCGTGTAGCGTTCCAGGCGGGAACGCAGGTAGGCGCGGTAGATTTTCATGACGAGCGGTTTGGCAGAGACATTCATGATGTGGCTCCCAGTTGCGGAATGATGCGTTCATTTTGTGTGAGCGGAATGCAGCCACTTTGCGTCATATCAAACGCCATGACCCCGGCAAATTGGCGCGTTTGACATTACGCAATGCCCCCAACGTCGAAGATGCCACACTGAATCTTCCCTGCTCGCCTGGACATCATCAGCCGCGGGCCCTGATTCCATCAAGCATACTCGAGGAGCGTCGCATGGTCATTTTTGCCGTGGTTGCTGGCTGCATCGCCTGCCTGACAGTGTACCAAATCTATAAAAATGCGCAGGGTGGCAGTGGCGTTACGCAACAACATATCGGCTTGCACGGCACATTGATTGAACCACGGAAATAATCAGTGTCATCCAAGCGACACCTGGCACCTGCTTGGCGGATTTAAGTCAAATGTAAGGTCCGGTAAGCAAATGTAAAGGTCGGCGCGGTGACCAGTCGTAGCGTTTATATTGATAACCGTTGATTGCATTCTCCCCCTCCCACTTGACAATGGGTTCACCCCGCGGTGCCGCTAGCCCGCGGGGATTTTTTTGGGAACTTGCATTGTCAGTGCCCTCGCTACAATTCCAATCAGGCCGCTTTTGGCGTGCCCGCCGACAATTGCGTCAAGGCATCGCCAGCCACGCGGCAGATGCGCCAGTCCGGCATCACGTCCGCGCCCATGCCCTGGTAGAAGTTGATCGCGTTGTCATTCCAGTCCAGCACCGACCATTCGAAGCGGCCGCAATCGCGTTCGATGGCCAGTTGCGCCAGCGCCACGAGCATCTGCTTGCCATAGCCCTTGCCGCGCACTGATTGCTTCACATACAGGTCTTCCAGATACAGCCCCTTGCGGCACAGGAAGGTGGAAAAATTGTGGAAGAACAGGGCGAAGGTTACGACCGTGCCGTCTTCCTCGCCCACCAGCGCCTCGCACGCGGGGTGTGTGCCGAACAGGCTGTCGTGCAGCATGGATTCCTTGGCGATCATCATGTGTTCGAGTTTTTCAAACACGGCCAGTTCGTGGATCATGCCGAAGATGGCGCCCACGTCGGATGCGGTCGCGGGACGGATGGCGAGGGAGGAAGAGGTGCTCATGTTGCCTTTGTTGAGGGAGTGGTGGAAAGGGAAGCAATGCTACTCGTCTTGCGCGCGCCCGACGTCAGGGCCCAGGCCACGCTGGACAGGCATAGCACCATGCCTACCAATTCGATGGGGGCGGGCCGGTAATGTTCGAACTGCACCGACAGCAGCACGGAAATGACGGGCGTGACGACGCCGATATACACGGTCTTTTGCGTGCCGATGCGCGCGATTAAAGTGAAATACGCGCTGAAGGCGATCACCGAGCCGAAGAGGGCCAGATACAGCAATCCCATCCAGTAACTCGTGCGCGTAGGCAATTGCCAGGACTGGCCCGTGGCGATGGCCCAGGCGGCGACCATCAAGGTACCCCACAGCATGGTCCAGGCCATGGTCAGCATCACGTTGCCGGACTGTTCGCGCACTTTCATGACGAGGGCATTGCCCACCGTGCTCGACACGGTGGCCACCAGGGCCAGCATGAAGCCGAGCAGAAAATGGCCATTGCCGCCGCCGAGCATATCGTGCAGCGCCGCGCCGATGGACTGGTAAAACAGCAGCACGATGCCGCAGATGGCGACGAACGCCGCGCAACAGGTGCTCCAGGTGATCGGCGTGCCGAAGGCGATGCGGTTGAGCAAGGGCGTCCAGAACACCATCAACGCGAACAGCACGCTGACGAGGGCCGACACCAGGTATTGTTCCGAGCTGTAAGTACACACATAGCTGAGGGCAAACGAGGCCAGGCCCTGCAGCAGCATCCATTTTTGCGCGCGCCAGGGCAGGCGCAGGCGGTCGCCGCGCAGCGCGCACCAGGCGAACAGGGTGGCGGACGCCAGGCCGAAGCGGTAGACCACGGAAACGGCGGGGGCGACGTCGCCCAGCTGCAAGGTGATGGCCCAGAAGGTGGAGCCCCAGATCAGGCAGGCAATGATGAACAGGAGAGGAGAGGACATCGCGCAAGTATACGGGCATCGCGCGGGGATGGCGAGTCTTGGTCGAGCTTGCCCGATGAGCCGTCAGCAGACACTCCGGCATTGAGCCAGCGCAGTGCTTCTGGAGAATGTTGAATTTATGAAAATATTTACTTTAATATCAAGTAAATATTTTCCAAATTGCATCTTTGAAGGGGAACCGCCATGCCAGCCTCACTGCAGATCAAAGTATGGAGCGTGCTTGTGTATGTTGTCGTGGCAACCTTGATGGCCATCTGGCTGCACGAGGGCATGTCGCCCTCGGCCTTGCTGATGGCTGCCGGCGCCTTTGGTTGAACCCGTGCACCGGCAAGCAGATCAGTGGGTGACGCGGGTCTTGCGGCCATCCGACAGCAGGCGCACGCGCTCGCCCGGACGGAACAGCTCGTCCGCGTCCTGCACGATGGCGCGCATGTCGCCATTGTCCAGGCGCACGGTGATTTCCAGGCCGGGTTTGTTCGAGGCGTTCGCTTCGATGCTCTTGCCGGCCATGCCGCCGGCGACCGCGCCGAGAATGCTGGCCGCGATGGCGCCCTTGCCGCCTCCGACGGTCGAGCCGGCCACGCCGCCCAGCGCCGCGCCAGCCAGCACGCCCGTGCCCGTTTCGCCCTTGTCGATGGTTACCTGGCGGACGGATTCAACCGTGCCCATGCGAACCGACTGTTCGTTCTGCGCCTGGCGCGCGTTGTACACATTCGCCGAGTTCGGTTGTACGGCACAGCCGGCCAGGGTGGCGAGCAATGCCACTGCAATAATTGGTGCTTTCATGTAGGACTCCCTTGGACAAAAGTTGGTTGCCGATTGCGTCGACCGGCAGATGATGACTTATCATAAGGACACTTGTCGCAGATAACTAGTTGCGAATAGTAAAAATCTGTTACCGGTCCCGCGTAACCGCTTGCCGCTCAATACGCCAGCCGCAGGCGCCGGTACAAAAATCCCAGCACGAACAGCGGACCCACCAGCAAAAAGCGCACATCGTCGAGAAACGACGGTTTCTTGCCTTCGATCTGGTGGCCGATGAACTGGCCTATCCAGGCCAGCACGAACAGCGCCAGCGACACGGGCAGGATGGTCAGCGGGGGCATGAGCAGCAGCAGGCCCAGCATGGCGGCCAGCATCGCCAGCATGCCCGCAGCAAACGGGCGCGACAGCTTGTAGTAATAGTATAAGGCCAGAATACTGCCGAGCAGCGCCACGCTGGGATGCACGCTCCACAGCAGCCCCAGCAGGCTGAAAACGATCAGTGGCACGCACACGATGTGCACCCATTCATTGACGTGGTTGCGGTGGCTTTCGCCATACTGGGCCAGCAGGGTGTCGATGGTGCGCATGGGCGGTCTCTTGTGTGGGAAGGTGGTGCGGGAATTCTACACCGTCGCGTGGCCGGGTAAAATGGCCCTCCATCTTGCCTTCCGGACCTCTCATTTGAATCGCCCAGCCCTCTTGCCGGACCCTGCTGCCGATGCGCGCAAGCGCTGTTTCGATCCCGTCGTCGACGCCGGCACGCGCTTATTGATACTGGGCAGCCTGCCTGGCGAAAAATCGCTGGCGCACAGCCAGTACTATGCGCACCCGCAAAACAGGTTCTGGATGCTGTTGGGCGAAGTGCTGGGCGTGGAGTTGAAGAGCCTGCCCTATGAAGAGCGCCTGGCCGGCGTGCTGGCGCATGGCGTGGGCTTGTGGGACGTGGTGGCGCAGGCGCAGCGCACGGGCAGCCTGGACAGCAATATCCGCTTCCGCGACGATAACGACTTGGTGGCGTTGGCCGCCAGCCTGCCGCAGTTGCAGACGATCGCCTTCAACGGCGGCACGGCCGCCAAGCTGGGCATCAAGGTGCTGGGCGACCATGCGCAGCGCTACCGCATCGTCAGCTTGCCGTCGAGCAGCCCCGCCTATACCTTGGCGTATGCGCAGAAACTGCAGGCGTGGCTGTCGCTGCGTGACCAGCCGGAGCCGGCCGCGCGCTGATCGTGTCGCCGGCCTTACGCCGGCGCGTACGGCTGCGCTTCCAGCGGCTGCCCCTTGGCATCGAATTTCAGCGCCACGGACAAGCTGGTGACGCCGATGGTGGCCAGCGCGTCGCAGATGTCGTCGACTTCGTCCTGCAGGTCGGCGGCCAGGTCCAGCGGCTTGTCTGCGCTGTGCAGCAACTGGCCGCCCGCCGTGCTGACGTTGACGCGCAGCAGCATTTCGCCATGCTCATCGGCCGGGCCGACGACCACCGAGACGTCGCCCGCGTCCACCTTGTTTTCCGCCAGTGCATGATTGATGCCGGACATCATCTGCAGCATCGCATACTCGCTCATGCCTTGTTCCTTGCCACCGTGGAACAGATCCTGGTACAGAAAACTCACTTCCAGGGTACTGCCGGCCGGCGCCAGGCAGCGTTTCACCAGGTCGCCCACTTCCGTCGTCCACTGCTGGTAGCGGGCCATGCGCGCATCGAACCAGGCGTCGAGCGCCGCTTCATCCTTCGGTTCCGCATAGAACGGGTCGTCCACGCGCTTCAAGGCAAAGCCCAGCAGGAAGCGCAGTTCGACGGCCGTGTCCTGCGGGCCGAAAGCCGTCTCGCTCCAGCCGACGATGCTGCTTTCCAGACCCGGCGTGGCGACGATTTTCTTGTCCGTCATCGACGAATAGGCATCGCGCACCATGTCGTGCAGGTGGCTGTAGGTGATGCGGTCGATCTCGTTGAGGTCGTAGGCATGGCTCATCAGGACCACCTTGGCCTTGGCGCTTTCCAGTTGCGCCTGCTGGAAACTCTTCACCAGCGCTTCGAACGCGTCCTGGTCCTGGAAACTGTCCGCTTCCCGCAGGCCGCCCGTGCTTTGCACCAGCAGGGGCACGACGAAGGCGTTGATTTCCATGGCCGGGGCATTCTCGCGGCGGATCACGGAAACGGCAGCCGCTTCCTCGATATGGCTGCGCAGGTACTGGTAGGCGCCCACGTCCTCGTACTTGGCACGCTCGATGGCGTCGTACAGGATTTCATCCTTCTTTTGATTCAGGGCCTTACGGATCAGGCGGCCGAACTCGACGGCTTGCTCGGCCAGCACCGTGCCCTGCGATTCGCTGTCTTCCTGCTCCGCCAGGTTCAGCGCCATCGTGCACAGCATGCGTGTGACGGACTCGTCCTTGTCTTCGGGCGTGTTGGCGGATTTACGGGGGACAGGGCGCTTATTTTTGGGCATGGCGATCAAGAGGTTAAGAAATACGGGTCAGGCAAACGGAAACGGGCGCCAGGACTCTACCAGGCGCCGGGACGGATCATACAGGCGGACGCGGCCGCCTGATACCTCAATGGTCGGTATCGAACATCTCGTGCAGCTCGTCGAGCAGGTCGGCGGCTTCTTCCTGCGACAGGCCAAGATGCTGGCAAGCAAGTTCGCCGCCCTTGTCCCACTCGAGCGAAGTACTGTTGCCATGGTAGCGCTGAATGCCCTTTTCGGCCAGCAGCGACAGGGCGACGAGCGAGCGGATGGCGTCGTCCGTGGACGGGTCGGCCAGCACCGTGTAGTCGTGGTGGTGCAAAATCGCCCAGGAGACGTCGGAGGACAGGCCCCAGTTGCGCGCCAGCAAGCAGCCGATGGCCGCATGGTTGGTCTTGTGGCGCGCGTCTTCCAGTGTCGTAAAACAATTGTGCGCATCGTTGGCCGCCGCCGCGTACGTCTTGACATAGTCGGGGAAGCGGTTCATCAACAGGGGCACGCCGATGTCGCAGAACAGGCCGAAGGTATGCGCGATGTCGGGCGGGGCGATGCGCAGCTTGCGCGAGGTAAATACCAGGGCGCGCGCGCGCTTGGCCGACACATCCCAGAAATTGGTCAGTTCCACGCCTTCCGCTTCCAGCGCCTGGCGCGCCAGCAAGCCCGTCATCATGGCGCTGCACTGGTTGATACCGAGAAAGTTGATGCCTTGCTCGACGGATTTGGCTTTGCGCGCGGCGCCATAGAACGGTGAATTCGCCAGTTTCAGCAGGGCGCCCGACATGCCGACGTCGTCGGCGATGATGCGCGCGATGCGGCGCGGCGACGGGTCGTCTTCCGCCAGTTCGCGCTGCAGGTCGACCAGCAGGCTGGGACGCGGCGGGATACGGATGGAACGCATCAAGGCGTCAACCGGATCTTCCTGCACTACCTGCTTTTGCGCTGCCGCTCTCATCATCACGCTTTCATCATCATTTTTGTGTCCGGTGCTTATTCTGTCGCGCGCTGCCGCTGCCCGCCTCATGAGCGTCTGGCGCAGTGCCCGACGATTATCGCTGTTTATGCATGGCAATAGTTCATATCTGCAATATATTGTCGCAAAAATCCCCGTTTTGGCCTGGTCCGGCCGCCATTTTCGTCATTTTACGACGCTGCCCATCCCGATATCCGTGATAAAAAGTTCAAGTTTTATTTGTTTTCAAGGCGGGGGTGAGGCGTGCGGTGGACAGCGCGGCGGTACAATTGCCGGATGAAAAAAATCCTCGCGGGTATCGATTTTGCGGACGATTCCAGCAGCGTGGCGCGCCAGCTGATCGGCGTGACCGTGCTGGTCGACGGCGTGGGCGGGCGCATCGTGGAAACGGAAGCGTATGACCGGCTGGACCCCGCTTCGCACACGTATGGCGGCATGACGCCGCGCAATGCGGCCATGTTCGGCCCGCCCGCGCACGCCTATGTCTACCGCTCGTACGGCATCCACTGGTGCCTGAACTTTGTGTGCCGCGAAGCGGGGCATGGCGCGGGCGTGCTGATCCGCGCCATCGAACCGCTCGTGGGACTCGATGCCATGCGCGAGCGGCGCGGCGTCGAGGATGCGCGGCTGCTGTGCTCGGGACCGGGCAAGGTGTGCCAGGCGCTCGGTGTGAGCCATCTGCAGAACCGGCTGGCGCTCGATGCGCCGCCCTTCATGCTGCTGGCCCGCGAGGACGAGGTTGCTGTACAGGCGGGACCGCGCATCGGCATTTCCAGGGCGATGGAGACGCCGTGGCGTTTCGTGCTGGCCGGCTCCGCTTATCTGAGCAAACCGATGCGCGCGCCCGTCATCTAGTTACCTTCCTGCCCGCGCCGGCGCGGGGGCGCATCCTTGGCGCCACGCATGCCGGGCATGCCGCGCAGCGGACTGTGCAGCGCGCGCCGTTCCCGGGCGGGCATCCTGGCGGGGTCTTGAAAGGCGTCGTCTTCGGCGCCGGCGGGCGTGGCCGGCGCGGCTGGATCCAGGGTGAACACGCTGACCGCCGCCGACAGTTTGACGGCCTGGTCCTGCAGGCTGGCCGCCGCCGCTGCCGCCTGCTCCACCAGGGCCGCGTTTTGCTGCGTGACGTCATCCATCTGCGCCACGGCCAGGTTCACTTCCGTGATGCCCGACGCCTGCTCGGCGCTGGCCTCTTTGACGCGCTGGATGATCTCGTTGACTTGCTGCACCGAGGCCACGATGGCGCCCATGCTGTCGCCCGCCTGCTGCACGGCCACGCTGCCGCCGTCGATGGTGGTGACGGACGTGGCGATCAGGGTCTTGATTTCCTTGGCCGCCTGCGCCGAGCGTTGCGCCAGGGTGCGTACTTCCGACGCCACCACGGCAAAGCCGCGGCCCTGTTCGCCCGCGCGCGCTGCCTCCACCGCGGCGTTCAGCGCGAGGATATTGGTTTGGAAGGAAATACCGTCGATCACGCCGATAATATCCACGATCTGGCGCGAATTGGCCCGTATCGTCGCCATCGTCGCCACCGCCTGCTGCATCGACGTGCCCCCTTGCACGGCCAGGGTGGACGCTTGCCCCGCCAGCTCGCAGGCCAGCTGGGCGTTGTCCGCATTGTTGTTGACGGCTTCCGTTAAGGTTTCCATGGCGCTCGATGTTTCTTCCAGCGAACTGGCTTGCATTTCCGTGCGCGCCGACAAGTCCAGATTGCCGGTGGCTATTTCGCGCGAGGCCGTGTCGATCGATTGCACGGCGCCCATGATGGTGCGCAAGGTCTGGTTCAGGTGGGCGATGGTCTGGTCCAGCACGCGCGAGGTGGCGGCGATTTCGTCATTGCCCGGCTTGGGGGCGCCGGCCATCAGCTTGCCTGCCGCCAGGTCTTGCACGGCGTCGGCAATGCCGCGGATTTCCACCAGCATGGCGCGGCGCACCAGCATGGTCACCACGATGGAGACGAGGATGGACAGCAGGACGGTCAGCAGCAGGCTCCAGCCCAGGCTGCGGAACTCGGCGCTGGCCGTCGCATGGGCCTGGCTGCTGAGCTTTGTTTCCAGGGCCGACAGCTGCGCCAGCTGCGTATTGAACTGGACGAATTGGGTTTCCGCCTTGAGCATGGAATTGGTGGCGATCGACTGGTCCATCTGCGCCATTTCCATGGTTTCCAGCACGGCCTTGCGATAGCCGGCCAGGGCCGCGATGGCCGCATCGACCAGGGTGCGTTCGGCGCCCGTGGCCGTGGAACGCAAGGTGGCCAGCTGGGCGCCGATGGCCGCGTGGCGCGCCTTGATCTGTTGCTCTAGCGCATCGAGGCGAGCCTTGGCGAAGCTGCCATTCGTCCACGACAGCAACTGGTACATATTGCCATGCACATGCTTGGCGTCGCCGACGACGTCGGCGGCCGCTTTCAAATGCGCGATGCGTACCAGCACCATGTTTTCCAGCGAGGCATTTTGCCGTACCATGCCATACCAGGCGCCGGTCGAGCTGAGTATCAGCAGCAGCAAGACCAGGGTGGGCGCCAGCAACAATTTTGGTCCGATGCGTAATTGATTGAGCATGCTTGACTCCTGGCTATGGCTGTTCAACGCGCAGGCGGCGCGCTGCGCGCGCGCCGCCCCTGCCCTATTTTTTGTAGATGCCCGCTTCCAGCACCACATCGTTGACGCGCAGAATGTACGTGGTCTTCGGCTCGATCTTGCCGCTGGTGGGATTCTTGTACTGATAATCGACCCAGCCCTTGCCCTGCTTTTGCGCCAGCTCGATGATTTCACGCCGATATTTCTTGCCGTTCGCATCCGGCACATCCGTCAAGTCCTTGCCCACGATGGAAGGATTGATGGGGTGGGCCAGCACGATGCCCGTCTTGATATCGCGCATGTCCACATACAGCGAACCCTGCACGAAGTCGGGATCTTTCGCCGTGATTTTCTTCATCATTTCTTCCTTGCCATGCGCCTTCATGAAGGCGGCGCCCCGTTCGGCCATGGCGATGGCGTCTTTCTCCGTTGGTTCGACCGCGGCGTTGACGCTGCCGCCTGCAAATGCCAGACACAGCAGGCTACCCGTGAATAAGCGTTTCATGAAAGCTCCTTGTGATATCGAGGGATGTGTTGCCAAGTCGTAATTTACGTCGCCGACGGTGCCGTCAAATTGCGATGGAACAAACTAAGGTGTTGCTTGTAGGCAGCGTGCAACGTATCGAGAGGCTTGTTGATATGTAGCAATTTGATTCCGAGTGGCAAGAACTATGATGACTTTCACAGCATGCCGAGGTGGACTGGCATGGGGGAGGAAGAGGCTGAAATTGGCCGCTATACGGCCGACTTCATGAAAGTTGTCGCTATTTACAGGCAAGGAGCCGATCGTGTCCGCACTCATTACCGAGCCGTTTTCACCCAAGTTCAAGCCATATACGCGGCAAACCATTCAACAGGCGCGGCAGTGGGAATGGCTGCCGGAAGAGCAGCGCGAAGCCGTGCAAGTGGTCTCGCACGTCTTGCCGTTTCGCACCAATGAATATGTGCTCGATCAGTTGATCGACTGGAACAATATCCCTGACGATCCCATCTACCGCCTCGTCTTTCCCCACCGCGACATGCTGCCGCCAGAGCAGTATGCGCACCTGCGCGACCTGGTGCTGGTGCGGCGCGACAAGGCGGCCATCGACGCCTATGTGCATGGCTTGCGCCTGGGAATGAATCCCCATCCTGCCGGGCAAATGACGCATAACGTGCCGAGGGTCAACGATGCGCCCGTGCGCGGCCTGCAGCATAAGTATGCGCAAACGGTGCTGTTTTTTCCCAGCGCGGGCCAGACCTGCCACGCGTATTGCACTTTCTGTTTTCGCTGGCCCCAGTTCGTCGGCATGGACGACATGAAGTTCGATGCGCGCGAGTCGCATGAGCTGGCCGCCTACCTGAAACTGCATCCGGAAGTGACGGACGTGCTGATCACGGGCGGCGATCCGATGATCATGAGCACGCGGCAACTGGCCGCCTACCTGGAGCCGCTGCTGGCGCCGGGCCTGGAACATATCCAGAACATCCGCATCGGCACCAAGGCGGTGGCGTATTGGCCGCAGCGCTTTGTCTCGGACCGCGATGCGGATGACTTGATGCGCCTGTTCGAGCGCATCGTCAAGGCGGGCAAGAACCTGGCCGTGATGGGCCATTACAGCCATGCCGTCGAGTTGCGCCAGGACATCGCGCAGCAAGCCGTGAAACGCATCATGTCCACGGGCGCCACCTTGCGCATGCAGGGGCCGCTGATCCGCCACATCAACGAAGATCCGGCAAGCTGGGCCGAGCTGTGGCAGACGGGCACGCGCCTGGGAGCGATTCCGTATTACCTGTTTGTCGAACGCGACACGGGCCCGCGCGGCTATTTCGAGTTGCCCCTGGCGAAGGCGCACGAGATTTTCCAGGCTGCCTACCAGATGGTGTCGGGCCTGTCGCGCACGGTGCGGGGACCGTCCATGAGCGCCTTTCCCGGCAAGATCGTCATCGACGGCGTCGTCACCATCAATGGCGAAAAACTGTTTGCCCTGCAATTTTTGCAGGCGCGCAACCCGGACTGGGTGCGGCGGCCGTTTTATGCGAAGTTCGATGCGGAAGCGACGTGGATGGACGATTTGAAGCCGGCTTTTGGCCACGATAAATTCTTCTTCGAGATGGATGACCCTGTGCCGCAGTTGCCGCATAAAATCATCCGCCTGGCGCAGGCTGCCTGAGCATGTCTGCCGCCGGTGCGCCTGCCCGCTCCGGTCTGGCCGTGTTTTGTCTCGTATTCCTGCCGTTTGCGCTCGGGCATTACCTGTCGTGCCTGCTGCGCGGCGTGAATGCCGTGCTGACGGCGGAATTGCTGGGCGCCATCGCCCTGACGCCAGCGCAGCTGGGCCTGCTGACCAGCGCCTTTTTCCTCGCCTTTGCGCTGGTGCAATTACCAGTCGGCATGGCGCTCGACCGCTACGGCCCCCGCACGGTGCAACTGTGGCTGCTGGCGCTGGCGGCCCTGGGCGTGTGGCTGTTCAGCCGGGGCCACAGCTTTGCCGAGCTGATGTGGGCGCGCGCCCTGATGGGGGCGGGGCTGGGCGGCTGTTTCATGGCCGCCGTGAAAGCGATCTCGTGCGCCATCGCGCCGGCGCGCCTGCCGTCCGTGCACGGTTACCTGATCGCCGTGGGCGGCCTGGGCGCGGCCACGGCCACCATGCCCGTCAAGCTGGCCCTGCATTACACGGACTGGCGCGGCGTGTTCCTGGGCCTGGCGCTGGCGGCGCTGGCCATCGGCTTGCTGATCCGCCTGCTGTCGCCGGCCATGCCCGCGCGTGCCGCAGGCATGCACAAGGCGAGCAAGGTCAGCGTCTGGAGCGTGTACCGCGATCCCGGCTTTCGCCGCACCATCGCGCTGATCCTGCTGCCGCACACGGTGTTCTTTGGCGTGCAGGGCTTGTGGGTGGGGCGCTGGCTGGCCGACGTGGGCGGCTTGTCCGATGACAGCGTGGCGTATCTGCTGTACCTGGGCATGGCGGCCGTCATCTTCGGCGCCATCGGCATGGGCATGCTGACGGAATGGGCAGGGCGGCGCGGTATCGCACCCATGCAGGTGGCGGCCGCCGGCATCGTCCTGTTTGTCGCCGTGCAAGTGGCGATGGCCTGCAATGTCGTGCCCGGCCTGCCTTTGCTGTCCGTGCTGTTTACCTTGCTGGGCACGGTGACGGGCCTCGAATACGCGATCGTCGCGCAAAGCATGCCGGCCAGCTTGACGGGCAGGGCGGCCACCTGTTTGAATCTGCTCATTTTTACGGGCGCCTTCCTGGTGCAGGCGGGCTTTGGCCTGATCCTCGGCTGCTGGCCCCTGAACAGCCAGCAGCAGTACCCGCCGCAGGCGTATCAGGTGGCGTTTGGCGTGCTGGCGGCCTTGCAACTGCCGGGACTTGCGATGTTTTTCATCAACCGCTACAGGCGTGCCGGGCCATCCGGTAAAATGCCAGCCTGCACAGCGGCAATGATCAACTCCAAGGAAGACTATGAAACTCGTTCGTTATGGACGTCCAGGCAAGGAAAAACCGGGCCTGATCGATGAAGAAGGCAAACTGCGCGACCTGTCCGGCGTGATTGCCGATATTGACGGCGCACAACTGTCCGACAAGGCCCTGCGCAAGCTGGCCAAGCTCGACGAAAAGACCTTGCCCCTCGTGCGCGGCAACCCGCGCTTCGGCGTGCCGCTGGCGAAGGTCGGCAAGTTCATCGGCATCGGCCTGAACTACGCGGACCACGCGGCCGAATCGGGCATGCCGATCCCGGCCGAGCCGATCGTCTTCATGAAGGCAATCACTTGCCTGAACGGCCCGGACGACAATGTCGTGCTGCCGAAAGGCTCGAAAAAGACGGACTGGGAAGTGGAGCTGGGCGTGATCATCGGCACGCGCGCGCAATACGTGAGCGAAGAAGACGCGCTGAAATACGTGGCCGGTTACTGCGTCGTCAACGACATTTCCGAGCGCTCGTTCCAGCTGGAACGGGGCGGCCAGTGGGATAAAGGCAAGGGCTGCGACACCTTCGGCCCCGTCGGTCCGTGGCTGGTGACGCGCGATGAAGTCATCGATGAGCAGGATCTGGACCTGTACCTGGAAGTCAACGGCAAGCGCATGCAGACGGGCAATACGCAAACCATGATTTTTACTGTCGCGCAGATCGTCAGCTACCTGTCGCAATTCATGACCCTGGAACCGGGCGACGTCATCGCCACGGGCACGCCGCCGGGCGTGGGCCAGGGCCGCAAGCCGCAGCGCTTCCTCAAAAAAGGCGACAGCCTGCGTCTGGGCATCGCCGGCCTGGGCGAGCAGCAGCAGGACGTCGTCGCCTGGACGGCCTGATGGCCGGTAGCAATATCGACCGTTTGCCCGCGCTGCCGCTGGACCGGCTGGACCCGCAGCAGCGCGCGGCCGCGCAAGCCATCATCGACGGCCCGCGCGGGGCCCTGTACGGCCCCTTCGTGCCCCTGATCCGCAGTCCCGAGCTGATGGAAACGGCGCAGCGCATGGGAGAGTATTTGCGCTACCGCAGCGCCATCGGCACGCGCCTGTCGGAGCTGGCGATCCTGGTGACGGCGCGCCAGTGGGACCAGCAAGTCGAGTGGGCCATCCACGCGCCGCTGGCCGTGCAGAACGGTATCGCGCAAGCGGCCGTGGACGCCATCGCCGCGCGGCGCATACCGCTTGCCCTGAAGGAAGACGAGCAAGCCGTGTATGACTTCTGTATCGAGCTGCAGCAAAACAAGCGCGTCAGCGACGCCACGTATGCGCGGGCGCTGGCGCTGTTCGGCGAGCACGGCGTGGTCGACTTGATGGGCATCAATGGCTATTACACCTTCCTGGCCATGGTGATGAATGGCGCGCAGACGGCCGTGCCGGCCTTGGGCGTCACGCCTTTGCCCGATTAGAATAGTTCTTCGGGCAAAGATGGACAAAGTGTAATGAAGTTGCAATTATTCAATATATAATTTTGCTTCCCTTCCATTGCCCATTAGCTCAATGAAAACTCGTCCGTGCATCACCCTGATGGGCCGCGCCTTCCTGGCGCTGGCCCTTTCTTTTTCTCCCTTGATGACGCTGCGCGCGCTTGCCGCCGAGACCGCCGCTACGGCGAACGCCAGCGCTTCCGCCCTGGAAAATTCCGTCGTCAAGGTGTTTTCCACCCTGCGCGGGCCGGACCCGTATAAACCCTGGAGCAAGGCCGCGCCGCAGGAAGTGACGGGCTCCGGCGTCGTCATCGAAGGCCGCCGCATCCTCACCAATGCGCACGTGGTCGGCTATGCCAGCCAGGTGCAGATCCAGGCGAATGGCGCCGGCGACAAGATACCGGCGACCGTGCTGGCCATTTCGCGCGGCATGGACCTGGCCTTGCTGAAGATCGACGACGACAGTTTTTTCGCCAGCCACAAGGCGGTGCCGCGCGCGAACGTCTTGCCGGACGTGCGCGATGCCGTGCTGGCGTATGGCTATCCGACGGGCGGCACCTCGCTGTCGATCACCAAGGGCATCGTCTCGCGCATCGAATTCGTGCGTTACAGTTTCCCCGTGTCCGGCCTGCGCATCCAGATCGATGCGGCCATCAACCCGGGTAACAGCGGCGGCCCCGTGATCGCCGGCGACAAGATGATCGGCCTGGCCTTTGCCGGCATGCTCAATGCGCAAAACATCGGCTACATCATCCCCAACGAGGAAATCGAGCTGTTCCTGCGCGACCAGGAAGGCGGCGCGCCCAAGGGCAAGCCGGCCATGCGCGATGTGACGCAAACGCTGGAAAATCCCGCGCTGCGCACGTATTTGAAACTGGCCAAGGGTGTCGAGGGCGCCGTCGTGATGACGCCGGCCAGCAAGGATGCCGCCTATCCGCTCAAGGAATGGGATGTCATCACACATATCGGCGATTTTCCGGTCGACAACCAAGGCATGGTCAAGCTGAATGCCAACAGCCGCGTGCGCTTCCAGTACCGGGTGCAGCAACTGGCGAAAGACGGGCAATTGCCATTGACGGTGGTGCGCCAGGGCGCGCCTCTGAAAATCAAGGTGCCCGTCTCGGCGGCGCACCCGATGCTCATCAGCGGCCTGCAGGGCAGTTATCCGTCCTATTTCATCTTCGGCCCGATGGTGTTTTCGCGCGCCACTACGGAATTCATGGCGGCGCCGAATGGCAACCCGGCAATGTTGGGCGGTATGGCGTTTGCCGGTAATCCGCTGGCCACGCGGCGCGGCGATGCGCCCGACAGCGAGCGCGAAGAGCTGGTGGTGATCGCCGCGCCATTCTTCCCGCACAAGCTGATGAATGGCTACAGCACCCGTTTCTTCTCGGTCGTCGATTCCGTCAATGGCGTGCGCGTGCGCAGCCTGGCGCACCTGGTGGCCTTGCTGCGCGACCAGACCGATGAATTGCTGACGTTCCGCTTCCAGCAGCGCGATGCGGAAATGGTCGTCGTGCCCCGCAAGGAGATGCTGGCCGCGACGGAATCGGTGCTGACGGACAACGGCATCCGCTCGGAAGCGTCGCCCGACATGTTGAAAGTCTGGAATGAAAAAACGCCGGCGAACTGATCGTTCCCGGCGTTCCGAATGACAACAGGCGCGGCGCACACCGCGCCTGTTTTACTTTAAGCCAATACTTTTTTCAGCCAGGCGCCGATGGCGTCGATTTCTTCCTGGCACAGCGAGTGCTGCATCATGTATTCGTGCCATTCCACCTTGTAACCCATGCCGGTGAGCAAGTCGCGCGATTGCTGCGCGCGGGTAATCGGCACCACGGGGTCGGCCGTGCCATGCGCCATGAAGATGGGCGTCTGCAGGCTGGCTGGCGTGCGCTCGGCTGCCGTCTTGTCGGCCAGGGGCAGGTAGCCGGACAGGCACATCAGGCCGGCCAGCGGTTCCGCGTGGCGCAAGCCCGTTTGCAGGGTCATGGCGCAACCTTGCGAGAAGCCGGCCAGGATGATGCGGCTTGCGGGAATGCCGCGCGCCTTTTCGCGCGCGATCAGCGCTTCGATTTGTCCCTGCGAGGCGCGCAGGCCAGCCTCGTCCTCGCGGCGCACGAGGTCGTTCACGAGGATGTCGTACCAGGCGCGCATCACGTAGCCATTGTTGATGGTGACGGGCATGGTGCCGGCGCTGGGGAAAATGAAGCGGATGGCGGGGCAGCCACGCAAATCGAGTTCTTTTACCAAGGGCACGAAATCGTTGCCGTCGGCGCCCAGGCCATGCATCCAGATGATGGAAACGGTGGGATTCGGTGCGCTGTCGAGTTCTATGGTTTCCAGCAAGGTGCTCATGTATTTTCCTCAGGTAATGGTTGCGCCGGACGCAGCGCCGATTTGGGACGGAAGGCCTTGCAGATGGCCGGGTCGGTTTCCATGTAGGGACCTCCGATGAGGTCGATGCAATACGGCACGGCGGCAAAGATGCCGTTCACCAATTGATTTCCATCAACATCCTTCAAGCCTTCCAGGGTTTCCTTGATGGCTTTTGGCTGGCCCGGCAAGTTCATGATCAGGCAAGCGCGCTCGGGCGTCTCGCGGATCACGGCCACCTGGCGCGACAGGATCGCCGTCGGCACGAATTGCAGACTGATCTGGCGCATCTGTTCGCCGAAACCGGGCATTTCCTTGGTGCCCACGCTGAGCGTGGCGTCCGGCGTGACGTCGCGCCGTGCGGGACCCGTGCCGCCCGTCGTCAGGATCAGATGGCAGTGGTTCAGGTCGACCATGTCGATCAGGGTGTTTTCAATTTGCGAGCGCTCGTCCGGGATCAGGCGTTTTTCCAGGCGGAACGGCGTGCGGATGGCGGCGGACAGCCAGCTTTCCAGGGCCGGGATGCCCAGGTCTTCATACACGCCGCCGCTGGCGCGGTCCGAGATCGACACGAGGCCGATAATCAATTCGTCTTCTATCGTGGTCATGGGGCACCTGTCTATGTCGTAAAAAAACCGGGCTGATCCCGGTTTTTAGCTACTTTCGGGGTCAGACCCGCCGGGTCAGACCCAGTTGCTTATTCGTCTTCTTCTGGCTCGACGCCATCTTCATCGGCATCTTTCTTGCCGCTGTTGTTCTTCTTGGCGATCTCTTTCAAGATCTGGAAGATTTCGCGGTAGGCTTTCGGCGGCTTGTTCTCGGCTTGCTCCTTGCGGGCATTGCGGATCAGGGTGCGCAGGTGTTGCACGTCCAGTTCCGGGTTTTCCGACAGCAAGACGGTCAATGCCTTGTCGTCCGTCAAGAGTTTGTCGCGGCGGCGTTCCATCGCGTGCATATTGGCCGTGTCGGCTTTCGACAAGCCTTTCCAGCTATCGATGGTGCGTTGGATGGCGGCAACTTCTTCTTCATCCAGGGTGCGCATTTTCTTGCCCACGTATTGCAGCTGGCGGCGGCGGCCTTCGTGATCCTTGATTTGCTGGCATTCGAGAATGGCGTCGCGCACGTCTTCCGGCATCGGGACGCGCTTGACGCGGTCACGTGCCTCATTGACGAGTTCTTCGCCCAGCTTTTGCAGGACGGTCATCTGGCGCTTGAGTTCCGATTTCGATGGACGTTCATATTCCTGTTCGAATTCGGTGGATTGGAAGCCGCAAGCTCCCCGGTTTGGATTTGGCATGATAAGGCGGGATTGGCCGCGTAGGCCGCACCTGTAAACTGTAAACGACTGCTATGATAACCTTTTTAGCGGCTTTCCGAAGAAAACAGCGCATGAACGACTCCGTATTTACCCATAGTCAAGAGCAATTGCAGCAACTGGCCCGTGATGTGTTGTCTTTTGCGCGGGAAGCGGGCGGCACCGACGCTGCCGTCGAGGTCAGCGAAGGCGGCGGCCTGTCCGTTTCTGTACGAAAAGGCAAGATCGAGACGATCGAGCAAAACAAGGACAAGGGCATGGGCGTGACCGTGTTTGTCGGCAAGAAACGCGGCAATGCCAGCACCTCCGACTTTTCGCCGTCCGCCCTGCGCGCCACGGTGGACGCCGCCTACAACATCGCCCGCTTCACGGCCGAGGACGATTGCGCGGGGCTGGCCGACGCCGACATGCTGGAAATGTCTCCCCGCGATTTGCAGCTGTTTTATCCGTGGCTCATTTCCGCCGAGGAAGCCGTCGCACTGGCCCAGCGGGCCGAGGCGGCCGCGTTTGCCGTGGACCCGCGCATCACGAACAGCGAGGGCGCCAGCGTGCACGTGCAGCAATCGCACTTTGTGTCCTCCAATTCGCGTGGCTTCATCGGCGGCTACCCGTTTTCACGCCATACGCTGTCCGTGGCGCCCATCGCCGGCAGGGGCGCCAAGATGCAGCGCGACGACTGGTATTCGTCCGTGCGCGACGCCGCCAAGATGTCGAGCCCGGAAGCCATCGGCCGCTACGCCGCCGAGCGCGCCCTGTCGCGCCTGAACGCGCGCAAGCTGGGCACGCGCACCTGTCCCGTGCTGTTCGAGGCGCCGCTGGCGGCCGGTTTGCTCGGTACCTATGTGCAAGCGACCTCGGGCGGCGCCCTGTACCGCAAATCCACTTTCCTGAACGATTCCCTGGGCACGCAGGTGCTGCCGTCGCACGTGCAGATCTTCGAAGACCCGCACGTGATCGGCGGCGTCGGTTCCGCGCCGTTCGACGAAGAAGGCGTCAAGACTGTCAGCCGCGACGTCGTCAAGGATGGCGTGGTGCAAGGCTATTTCCTGTCGACCTATACGGCCCGCAAGCTGGGCATGCAGACGACGGGCAATGCGGGCGGCTCGCACAATCTGTACCTGACCTCGAGCCTGACGGCCGCCAGCGACGATTTCAGCGCCATGCTGAAAAAGCTGGGCACGGGCTTGCTGGTGACGGAGCTGATGGGGCAAGGAACCAATTACGTGACGGGCGACTATTCGCGCGGCGCCTCCGGTTTCTGGGTGGAAAACGGCGTGATCCAGTATCCGGTGGAAGAAATCACGATTGCCGGCAACATGAAGGACATGCTGCGCCACATCGTCGCCGTGGGCGCCGACACCTTGCGCCGCGGCACCAAAGAGACGGGTTCCATCCTCATTGAGAGCATGGTGGTGGCCGGCGGTTAAATCTGCCCGGTACCACCCCAGCCTGCGGCATAGCTGCCGGTTGGCTGGGGTGGTACCGCATTACCTTCTTACGTTGATTTGACGTTGACGCATGTCCAAGAAATATTCGAGGCGTCCCAGGTCGCTTTCCAGTTGATCGTCGTCTGGTCCCTGCATGCTTGCTCAGATGCAAATTTGGTGTCCTGGTAGCGCTGGTAGATATAGCCGTCCTGAGGACGCCAGACGGCGCCATACCAATAGTTGTTGGCATCGACGGCGGTGGCCGGCTGTTCCAGTGGCTTATTCAGGGCCGTGTTCTTGTAATCGATAGCGGAACTGCCATCCGGGTTGAAGAGTCGAATCCACACGGAATTGTTCTGCGTACCAGCCGCATCGACTGGAATGCACATTCTCGTTTTGGCCGTGTACAGGCTATCAGGCATTGTTAGGCAGAAATATGGACTTGGCGAACCTGCTGCAATCGACCATTCCACGTTGCTGGTCGTCGTGCCGCTTGGGTCGCAGTAATTCGCGTATTTGCCCGATTTGAAGCCTTGGACATAAGTCGACGTTTGCACACCCGAAAAATACGTTCCGGATGAATTGCTGAGGGTGGGCAACACATTACGGCCTGTGACGGACATGCATGCCTTGTAGCCGGCATCGGCATACCCGATCGCCATGCCGATGGGGTGCATATTCGTATCCAGATGCAATTTCCAACTATTCCGGTATTGCAGCTTGCCACTGGCATTGCTACGTAGCAGTGAAATGACTTTGACGGATGTTGCTTGTTGCGATACTCCATTGGTAATGAATGGCGCAGACTGTCCAGATTCCTGGCTCACGATTAAGGTCGCCGTCCCCAGGCTGCCATCGTTGGATGCCAGATTCGAGATGGTCAGGTCGCTTCCCAGGAATTTATTCAATGCATCAGCGGCATTGATGGATGCCAGCACCGGTGTCGGTGGAACCACCGGTTTAGGATCCGGACTGCTGCCATTCCCGCCACCGCCTCCGCCGCCTCCGCAAGCGGCGAGCAAGCTGACGATCGCGCACAATATGCTCTGTTTCTTCATCTTTACAACCTAATATAGCGACAAGAATGCGTGTCGTTGCGCCGCCGCATTATAGGGAGTGTTGATTGTAGGAAATCTATCCAATTGTATCGATGGTCCCCCATTTGCCCTTTCATTGCCGGCGCCATGTTTTTCTTACGCTCGAATCAAAACATGGCTGCCTGGCGAGAAAAGCCGTGCTGGATGAATGATGCCGGCGGCCGGCGCAATACGTGCATGTGCTGCGTGTCGGCCAGCGTGCAGGTCTCGCTCCTCCAATAGTGATCAGCGCGTCATACGGCGGAAATATTCGCTTCGTATGATGGCGCCATCTGACGTTATCTGCGTAATTTAGATGCTTTTAATGTAAGTAAGCCGAACTTCGTGATATTTCATGCAAGATACGAGTCTTGCTGTGACGCGTCGTTGTTGATCCAACCTGCATAGTGAACCCTCCCCATGACCTGTTCCCGTACCCGCATCGCCCGCGCGGCGGCCCTGTTGTGCGCCATGAGCGCTGTCTTCGCCAGCCAGGCGCATGCCCATGGCGATGCGCCCGCCGCGCCCGTTGCTGCCAGCGATACCCTTGATGCACCGCAAGCCGTGATCGTCACCGGCACGCGCGGCAGCAACCGAACCCAGTTCGACACCATGGCGCCCGTCGATGTGTTCAACCGCAGCGATATCGGCGCCGTCGAATCGTCGGACTTGAATGATGTCCTGGCGCAATTGGTTCCCTCGTATGTGGTGCAGCGCTTGCCGATGGCCGATGGGCAAGTCTTCGTGCGCCCGGCTACCTTGCGCGGCCTGTCGCCGGACCAGACCCTGGTGCTGGTCAATGGCAAGCGTTTCCACCGCAGCGCCCTGCTGGGTGCGCGCGGTGCGCAGGCGCCGGACCTGGCGCAGATTCCCGTGTCCGCCATCAAGCGCATCGAAGTGCTGCGCGACGGCGCTTCGGCCCAGTACGGCTCCGACGCGATCGCGGGTGTGATCAACATCATTCTCGAAGACACGGTCGGCACGGAAATCTCCGTGCACCATTCGCAATACTCGGAAGGCGACGGCAAGGGCAATGAGCTCAACCTGAAGACGGGCTTTGCCTTTGGCGAGACGGGCAAGGCGACGATTTTTGGCGCCCTGGCCAAGTCCGACCCCACTTCGCGCACGCGCCAGCGGGCCGACGCCATTGCTTTCCAGCAAGCGCATCCGGAACTGAAGGTGCCCAACCCCGTGCAGCGCTGGGGCCAGCCTGAACTCGACAGCAAGCGCCTCGGTTTCAATGCCGGCATGGCTCTGTCCGACACGGCGGAACTGTACGGTTTCGGCCTGTTCAGCCGCAGCGACGGTACCTCGGATTTTAATTGGAGAAATCCCGATACCAGCACGGGCGCGTATAAGACCAGCAGCCTGTTCCCCGGCTGGGACTTGCGCAGTGTATATCCGCTCGGTTTCAGCCCCAGCTATTCGAACGAGCAGGATGATGTGCAGCTGGTGGCCGGTGTGCGCGGTCACTTCAACGACCGCTTGGGCTGGGATGTGAGCGCTTCCTATGGCCGCAACCGCATCGATTACAAGCTGGCCAATTCCATCAACGCCTCGATGGGGCCGGCCAGCCCGACGTCGTTCTACCTGGGCCAGTTGTCGCAGGCGGAAAAGATTCTCAACGCCAACTTCAACTATGAACTGCCCGTGGCATCGTTGCCGCAACCCGTCAATATCGCGTTTGGCGCGGAAGCGCGCAATGAAACGTACGGCGTGAAGGCGGGCGATGTAGCGTCCTGGACGGTAGGGCCGGGCGCGGCCATCGGCCTGGACGCGAATGCCAACGGCGCACCCGGTTTCAGCGGCCGCCAGGCGGGCAGCTGGGGCCAGGACAGCTATGCGGCCTACCTGGACGTGGAAGTGCCCGTCAGCAAGGCCCTGAGCCTGGGCGGCGCGGCCCGCTACGAACATTTCTCGGAATTCGGCAGCACCGTCAACGGCAAGCTGTCGGCCCGCTACGCCTTGAGCGAAGACCTGGCCCTGCGCGGTTCCTACTCGACGGGTTTCCGCGCGCCAACGCCGGGCCAGTCGAACACCAACAGCACCAACCAGGGCCTCGACACCAAGACCCTGCTGTTGTTTACCAGTGGCCGCCTGGCCAATAGCGACCCGCTGGCCATCCTGCTCGGTGCGCAGGCGCTGAAGCCGGAGAAATCGAAGAACCTGTCGCTGGGTTTTACCTGGAAGACGCCGGCCGGTTTTTCCGGTTCCGTCGACGTGTATGACATCAAGGTCAGCGACCGCTTCAGCACGTCCGCCGCGTTTGCCGTGCCCGCTGGCGTGGCCAACCCGCTGCGCTACACCTCCGTCAGCTATTTCACGAACGACTTCGACACCACCACGCGCGGCATCGATATCGTGGCCAGCCACCTGAGCCGTATCGGCGACGGCAAGCTGAACCTGACCCTGGCCTACAACTACAACACCACCAAGGTCGACGGCGGCAAGTCCAGCCTGGTGACCAATGCAGCCCAGCGCCAGGTGTTCGAAGAGCGCCTGCCGCGCCAGAAAGCCACCATCAGCGGCAACTATGACCTGGGCAACTGGAATGCCCTGGCACGCGTACGCTATTACGGCGCGTGGACGGACAATTCCGGCAACGCCACGGGCGATATCTTCCAGCGCTTTGGCGCCATGCAATTTCTCGACCTGGCGGCCAGCTACAAGATCAGCGACAAGCAATCCGTGCGCGTGGGTATCGACAACGTGCTGGACAAATATCCCGATGAGGCAACCTTCCAGGCCAGCCGCGGTCTGATCTATTCGCGCAATGCGCCGTACGACACGGACGGGCGCAAGCTGTACGTCGAGTACAAAGTGACGTTCTAAGGGGGTAATGTGAATATGAATCCACAACGCCGCGCCTTGTTGCGCGCCGGTTCGCTGGCGGCGGCGCTGCCCTTGACGGCGGGCGCAGGATCGGCTGCGGCGGCGTCCGCCGCCTTGCCTCCTGCCTTGCCGCCATTGCCAGCAGTACCGGCCGGCACCACGCCGGAAGCGCTGGCCAGCAACCAGGCTTACTGGCAAGCCGTGGCCGCGCAGTACGACACCACCGATGCCATCGTGCAACTCGACAACGCCTACTGGGGCTCGATGGCCAGGCCCGTGCTGCGTCATTACGAGCAGCAACTGGCCATGGTCAACCGCGACAACGCCTGGTATGCGCGCATGCGCTTTCCCGCCGACTTCGAGGCGGCCCGCGCGGCGGCGGCCAGGGCGCTCGGCGTGGGTGTCGATGAAATCGTGCTGACACGGGGCGCCACGGAAGCGCTGCAAGTCCTGATCGCCGGCTACAACCGCCTGCAGCCGGGTGATGCGGTGCTGTACGCGGACATCGATTACGACAATATGATCACCGTCACGCGCTGGCTGCAACAGCGGCGCGGCGCCCAGGTGGTGTCCATTGCGATCCCGGAACCATTTACGTATGACAATGTTGTTGCTGCCTATGTTGCCGCCATGGAACGTCAGCCGAAGCTGAAACTGATGCTGCTCACGCATGTCAACCACCGTAACGGCATGGTCTTGCCCGTGGCCGAGATCAGCCGCCTGGCGCGCGCGCGCGGCATCGATGTGATCGTCGACACGGCGCACGGCTTTGGCCAGCTGGACATGACGATCCCCGACCTGCAGGCGGACTTTGCCGGTATCAACCTGCACAAATGGATAGGCGCGCCCGTCGGCGTGGGGGCCGCCTACATCAAGCGGGGCCGGGTGGCCGATATCGACCCCTACCTGGGAGAAAAGGCGGGCGACGATATCCGCACCCGCGTGCACACGGGCACGCTCAATTTCGCCGCCTACCTGAGCTTGCCGGCGGCGCTGGACTTGCATGCGCAGATCGGCGTGGCCAACAAGCAGGCGCGGCTGCGATTGCTGCGCAACCGCTGGGTGGAGGCGGCGCGCGGCATCGACGGCATCGAGGTGCTGGCATCGAGCGACCCGCGCCTGACGAGTGCCATCGCTTCGTTCCGCTTAAAAGGCAGGAGCAGCGCGGCAGACAGTTATGCCCTGTCGAAAAAGCTGGTGCAGGAACACGGCATCTTTGCCGTGCCGCGCGACGGTCTGGCCAGCGGCGCGTGCGTGCGCGTCACGCCGGGCATCTTTACGCCCGAGTCGCATCTGGACCGGCTGGTCGATGCCCTGCGCAAGGTGGCGCGCGGCTAGTTGCCAGGGGGCGTTCCGGCGCTGGAACCCCCCATGTCTTACTGCTGGACTTGATAGCCATCCGTCAAGGTGGCTAAAAACTTCACCATATCCTCGATCTCGCCCGCCGTCAGTGCGGGCGCCATGCCGCGCCTGCGGTCGAACGGCGCTTCGCTGACGTTGACGTTGGCGCGGTACCTGGCCGGTACGTCATTGAATTTCTGCACTTTTCCCCGCTTGTCGCGCGGATACCATTCTTGCGGATGCGTATCGCGCCGCACGTAGAAACGCAGGGCATCCGTCAGGTTGTCGAACACGCCGTTATGGAAAAACACCTGGCGCGTGGCCACATTGCGCAGGCTGGGCACCTTGAAGGCGCCGCATAGCTCGGCTTTTGTTGCCAGGTCGGTGCGGTCCGGGCCGCACAAGCCCAGGTCGAAATACGCGGGGTCGGCCGTGGCGGGAATGCGCGTATTGCGCGGCACGCCCAGATTGTCGAAACTGAAGTCCGTAAACAAGGGTGGCGCGCCATGTTCGCCCCGCACGCTGGGGTGGCAAGCGGCGCAATTGCCCTTGCGTTCATCGTTGAACAGGGCCAGGCCACGCAATTCCGCCAGCTCCAGCGGAACCTTGTTGGCCAAGTAGAGGTCATATTTGGAATCGTAGCGGTGGAAGTCCGGCTCTTCCTGCTGGAATTGCTGCAAGGCATAGGTGATACGGCGGAATGCCTGTTGCGGTTGCGTAAAGATGGCGGCGCCAAAGACGTGCCGAAATGCTTGCGCGTAACTGCCATTGCGCAGCCGTTCCACAACTTCATCCGTGCTGGTATTGGCCATTTCGTGCGCTGCCAGGAAAGGCCGTTCCGCCTGTTCCGCCAGGCTGGCGGCGCGGCCGTCCCAGTTGATGCCGCCGTTGGGCGCGCCTTCCTCATCAAAGCGGAAGGGCGGATTGTGTTCCAGGTAGCGCAGCGATGGCGTGGCGCGGTAGCCGTGCGCCTGGCCATCGGCGCCCCCCAGTTGCACGGCCAGCTGGTTGCCGGGTGCGTAAGCGTGGGCCGGGTCATGGCAACTGGCACACGACTGCTTGCCCGAGGCGGATAGGCTGGCATCGTGGAAGATGCGCCGCCCCAGCTGTGCGGCGGGGCTGAGTTCGGCCGCCGTGCCTGGCATGCCGTACAAGCCAGCAAACAAGAATATGCACACGTGTGCAAATCGGGTCGGTGAAAATCGCGCCGCAGCGCGTGGCTGGTCTTTGATGGTCATAGGTAGGAGCTTATCGGCAAGGGAAGGGACGAACAATGCTGCGCCCAGTATAGGCAGCAATGGCCGGCGTGGCAACGATTAGCGGTGCTGCGCTGCGCCATGGCGGCGCGCCGCTCCCGCCGCGCTGGACGGCGGCACGGGCGGCTGGCTGCTGCCCGGTCAGGTCAGTATTGTTCCCACTCGCCTTCCGCCGCCATGGCGGGCGCGGCGCTCTTGCGGCTGGCGGGAGCGTTGGCGACGAGACGGGGCGGGACCGCCCTGGCGGCTGCGGCCTGTGGCGCTGGCTTTGGCGCCGGCCGCGCTGCTGGCGCGGCGGCTGGCAGCGTCTGCGTGCCGTCGAGCTTGAACACGCTGACGGCCTCGGCCAGGATGCCCGCTTGCTCCTGCAGCGCTTCGGACGCGGCGGCCGCTTCTTCCACGAGCGCGGCATTTTGCTGGGTCACGGCATCCATTTCCGTAATGGCCTGGTTGATCTGTTCGATCCCTGCTTCCTGCTCGTTGCTGGCGGACGTGATCTCGGCCATGATGTCCGTAACGCGTCGCACGCTGCTGACGATCTCTTCCATGGTGCTGCCCGCCTGGTTCACCAGATTGCTGCCGAGATTGACCTGGTGCACGGAATCGTCGATGAGGATCTTGATTTCCTTGGCGGCGGAGGCGGAGCGGTGGGCCAGGTTGCGCACTTCCGTGGCCACCACGGCAAAGCCCCGTCCCTGATCGCCCGCCCTGGCCGCTTCCACGGCCGCATTCAGGGCCAGGATATTGGTCTGGAAGGCAATGCCGTCGATGACGCCGATGATGTCGACGATTTTCTTCGACGAGGCATTGATGGAGTCCATGGTCGTGATCACTTCCGCCACCACCTGGCCGCCCTTGCCGGCCACGCTGGAGGCCGATTGCGCCATCTGGTTGGCCTGGCGCGCGTTTTCGCCATTCTGCTTGACGGTCGACGTCAGTTCTTCCATCGATGATGCCGTTTCTTCCAGCGAGCTGGCTTGCTGTTCCGTGCGCGAAGACAGGTCCATATTGCCGGAGGCGATTTCGCGCGAGCCGTGGGCGATAGCGTCCGTGCCATGGCGCACGCGCGCCACGATGCCTTGCAGATTGTCGTTCATGTCTTTCAGGGCGCGCAGCAGCTGGCCCGTTTCATCGGTGCCGCGCGCGTCGATGGTGCCCGACAGGTCGCCGGCCGCCACCCGTTGCGCCACTGTGACGGCTTCGGCGATGGGCCGGCTGATGGAGCGGCTGATCAGGACGGCCAGCGCGATGGCAATGGCCGTCGCCGCGATGGACAGGGACAAGGTCAGGATGATGGCCATGCGCCCATCGGCCGCGGCTTGCTTGCCTTCGCTTTCCATCAGCGATTCCTGGAAGCCGGTCATGGCCGCCAGTGCAGTCAAGAATTTTTCTTGGGGATAGCGCAGCTGCGTCAACAGGAAGATGCCCGCCGTTTCCGATTTGCCTTCTTGTAGTAGCTTGATGTTCGCATCGCGCGTCCTGGCATAGCTTTCGCGGCTGGTCATCACGGCCTGGAGCAGTTCCTGGCCCTTGGGCGTATTGACCATGGTTTTCAGGCGCGCCAGCAGTTCCAGGTTCTTTTTGATCGAGGCCTGAATCTTGGCCACAGAACTGCTGACTTCGTCGGCATCGTTGGCGCCGATGATGGCGATGCTCAGCAGGCGGGCCTGGATATTGACCTCGGACTGTATCGTATTCGACAACATGACCTTGACATAGCGGTCGTTGAGAATTTTTTCCGTCGATGCATTGATGTTGCGGATGCGGCTGACGGAAACAAATGCCACCATGGCAAGCAGGACAATGATCAGGCCGAAACTGAAGGTCAAACGGGTACTGATTTTAAGCTTAGACATAGATCATTCATCCTCGGCGAAAAGCGGAAAGCGTGCGCTGGGAATCGTCCCGCGGACAGGCGGTGTCCATTCAAGACGATGCTGATGCGGTCAGTTTGCGTTACAGAAAGCTAATTCGGCAGGGACAGGGCCGTGGATGCGTATTGCCGGTGGCCGGGAAGTCATGGCGACCCGCCCGGCGAGATATTCTTGCGGGGCAGCGCAGCGTGGCGTGGCCCGATTCTGTTGCTTAGTGTAGGACGATAATTTCTGGTAGGCAAGATGTTAGGAAAAAAATCTGCTCGGCCAGCAACGCTTGTCGTGCGGTCAAAAAAAATGCCCCGGCGAGCGGGGCATGGGATCAAGCGGGCCGCTTCGGCCCAGGCGCTCAGGCGCGCAAGGTGGACAGGATAGGCTGCAGCACGGCCGCGCCCAGGGCAGCGCTGCGGGCGCCGCTCCAGCCCGTTTGTGGGTCGGGATCGTTGGCGTTGTCCTTGAACGGCAGTTCCAGGGTCAGCGACAGGCAGCCGAAGGCGTGCGTGATGTGGGGCGAACCCATGGTCAGTACTTCCGGCGTGAACGGGCCGTCTTCGTAGCCGTGCTCATCCTGGAAGTCGGGGCTGGCCACCTTGAAGTCGGCGATGAAGCGGTCTTGTTCCGCCTTCTGGGCTGGCGTAAAGTTTTCCAGCGCATCGCTGCCGGCCACGAAGACGTAGGGCAAGCCTTCGTCGCCATGCACGTCGAGGAACAGGTCGCAACCGATTTCATGCATTTTCTGTTTCACCAGGAACACTTCCGGGCTGCGCTCCATGGTCGGCGTCATCCACTCGCGGTTCAGGTTGGCGCCGGCCGCGTTGGTGCGCAGGTTGCCATGCACGGAACCGTCCGGGTTCATGTTCGGCACCACGTAGAAGACGGCGTCCTGCAGGCACTGGCGGGCAAACGGATTGGCCTGGTCCAGCAAGGCTTCGAGCATGCCTTCGACAAACCATTCGGCCATCGTCTCGCCCGGATGCTGGCGCGCGATGACCCAGACTTTTTTCTCGGCATCGGCGTCGCCGACGACCAGCAGATTCATGTCGCGGCCTTCCACCGTGCTGCCCAGGTCGATCAAGCGCACCAGCGGCGACGCTTGCGCGCTGTCGATCAGGGCCAGGTGGCGGTCCCATGGGTACGGCTCGAAATAGGCGTAGTAGACGCTTTCTTCCTCGGGCGTGTGTTCGATGGTCATCACCGTGCCGTCAAAGCTGGTGGGTACGCGGAACCAGGTTTCGCGGTCGTAGCTGGCCACGGCCTGGTAATCTTTCCAGCCGTCCGGGTAGGCCGACTTGCCTGCGTTCATGAAGCGGATCGTGCACGCCTCGCCTTGCGCGCCTTGCAGGCGGAAGTAAAACCACTGCGTGATGTCGGCGTGGGAATCCTTGCGGATGTTCAGCTCGATGGAGTGGGCATCGTCGGCGCGCAGCACCTCGATCGCGCCGGCGTCGAATTGCTGGCTGATTTTAATGGTCATGAGTGTTCCTGATAAAAACGTATGGGTTTTGCATCGTGTGCAATGGCGCGATGATACCTGTTTTGCGGTGGCCTTTGTGCTGGCGCAAACGATGACGGACATGCTTTGCTAACGTGGAAGCTCCGATATGGGGAGAGCATCATGGACGACAACGGTAAACACATACGCGAACTGGAAAAGAAAATCAGCGCCCTCAGCGACGCGCTGGCGCACCTGGGCAAGGGGACGACCTTGCAGGAATTGCTGCGCATCATACGTTTCCCTGGCTACACGACGCCGGCCGAATTCACCTTCAATGTGGCCATCCTCGACACCATGCTGGTGCAGGCCAATGCGCTGGAAAAGCTGGGGCAGGATTTGTTGGCGGGGGCCAAGCAGGTGGTGGCAAAACAGTGAGCAGGCGGTGACTTACAACACCTAACAAAACCGTAGCGAGAGGAAGGGAGTTGTGCTTGAGAAGCGCAACTGTACGAAGGTACAGTGAGCATCGCAGGCCGCAAATACCGACGCGCAGTAGGTTTTGATAGGTGTTCTTATTCCTGAACACCTGAAAAATGGCCAGGGCAAGGCGCAGGGCCGCAGGCAGTACGAACGTACGCCCAGGCCCTGCAACGCCGCCATGGATGTTTTATCAGGTGTTCAGTCCGCCGAAGCGTTCGTAAAACCACGGCTCCACATCCGGCGCGTGCTCATCCTCGCGACGCAGGGTGGCCAGGATGTGTTCCTCTGCAGGAGCGTACGTGATGCGGTACAGGTCGCGCGCCAGCGCATAGGCTTGCGTGCCGGGCCACGGTTCGGGCAGCAGTTCGACGGGCAGTTGCGGGTCGTGCAACTGCACGCGGCGGTAGGCGTGCGTCAGCAGCGAGCGGATGACGAAGGCCTGCTCGGCATCGAACACGGGTTCTTCCTGCAGCAGGGTCAGCAGCGGCTGGAAGCTGGCGATGAATTTTTCGTAGCCGGCCATCACTTCCGACAAGTCCCAGCAGTCGCCCACCATGTCGCGCAGGGGACGCGTGCTGACACCGGGCAACTCTGTTGTGTGGCAGACATACAGCTTGCCCTGCACCTCGTTGCGCACGAGAATATCTTCCAGCGCCTCCGCATTGCTGGCCGGGTGGCCAAAGATGCCGGGCGAGATCAAGCCATAGCCCGCCCACAATAATTCCTTGCGCAGCGCGCCCCGTTCGGCGGCGCCGATGCTGCCGGCCGGCCCGATCACCAGAGTCCAGCTGCCATCCCAATGCACGACCAGCGGCGCATAGATGCGGCGGTAGGCGCGTTCGAAGCGGGCCAGCGCCTCCGGGCGTATCGCATAGGCGCTGCGGCGGCCGTCGCGCTGCGAGCTGAGCCAGCCTTCCTGCGCCAGGCGGAACACGCTGGTGCGCAATAGCCGGTCATTGACGCCGAATGGCGCCAGCAGTTCGATCAGGCTGCCCAGCCAGATGGCGCCGCCGCGCGGCACGATGGCGTCGCCGAAGATGGTCATCACCAGAGACTTCGAGCGCGGTGGGTCGCTTTCCAGGAAATCGGCTATCCATGCCGTGCAGCGGGTGTTCTTCATGTGGTTCCGGTCTGGCCGTGTTGCGGTCGGTTCAATAAAAGCAGCAGTTTACTTGGCTGCGCGGGTAGCGCGGCAATAATTTGCCGGAAGCGCGGGTAGCGCCCCATGGTGTTTTCTCATAAGCAATATCATACGCACAAAAAAGCGGCATAAGATACGTTTTTTTAAAATGATTCATATCAAGTGTATGCAAATCGTTTTTTGTATCGTATTATCTGTTCATCGCACCGCGCGGCTGCGCAAAATCAAAGACATGGGAGACACATCATGTACGCACAAATGGTTGAAACCGGCCTCAAGAACGTCCGCTCCATCGACGACATGGGCCAGGAAGAGCGCGCTTTCCAGGCGCGCATCGACGAAGGCATCAAGATCGAGGCCAAGGACTGGATGCCGGACGCCTACCGCAAGACCCTGATCCGCCAGATTTCGCAGCACGCCCACTCGGAAATCGTCGGCCAATTGCCCGAAGGTAACTGGGTTACGCGCGCGCCGACCCTGAAACGCAAATCGATCCTGCTGGCGAAGATCCAGGACGAAGCGGGCCACGGTCTGTACCTGTACAGCGCCGCGGAAACCCTGGGCGTCTCGCGCGACGATTTGCTGGCCGCCTTGCACTCGGGCAAAGCCAAATATTCCAGCATCTTCAACTATCCCACCCTGTCGTGGGCCGACATGGGCGCCATCGGCTGGCTGGTCGACGGCTCCGCCATCATCAACCAGATTCCCTTGTGCCGCTGCTCCTACGGTCCGTATGCGCGCGCCATGATCCGCGTCTGCAAGGAAGAATCGTTCCATGCGCGCCAGGGCTACGACATCATGATGTCGCTGTGCAAGGGCACGCCCGAACAGAAAGCCATGGCCCAAGATGCCTTGAACCGCTGGTGGTGGCCATCGTTGATGATGTTCGGCCCGTCCGACGCCGCCTCCGTCAACAGCGCCCAGTCGGCGCAATGGCGCATCAAGCTGTTCTCGAACGATGAATTGCGCCAGCGCATGGTCGACCAGACCGTGCCGCAAATCGAATACCTGGGCCTGACCGTGCCCGATCCCGACCTGAAGTTCAATGCGGAGACGGGCCATTATGAATTCGGCGAGATCGACTGGTCCGAGTTCAACAATGTCTTGAAGGGCAATGGCCCGTGCAACCGCGAGCGTTTGCAAACGCGCGTGAAAGCGTATGAAGACGGCGCATGGTTCCGCGATGCCTTGCTCGCGTATGCAGACAAGCAAGCCGCCAACAAAGCGGCAGCGTAATTACATAAGACAGATAGGGGATAGCAACATGAGCAAAGAATGGCCTTTGTGGGAAGTTTTCATCCGCAGCCAGCACGGCCTGGCGCACAAGCATGTGGGCAGCCTGCACGCTTCCGACGCCACCATGGCGGTCAACCATGCGCGCGACGTCTACACGCGCCGCAATGAAGGCGTGAGCATCTGGGTGGTGCGCGCGGCCGATATCGTCGCCAGCAGCCCCGGCGACAAGGGCGCCCTGTTCGAACCGTCGAACAGCAAGGTGTACCGCCATCCCACCTTCTTCCCGATGCCGGAAGAAGTCAAGAACCTGTGATGGGAGCGCCTGTAATGGATGACAAGGTCAATTACCTCCTGCGCCTGGGTGACAATGCCCTGATCCTCAGCCAGCAGCTGTCGCAGCTGTGCGGCAAGGGCCCGGCGCTGGAAGAAGACATGGCGCTGACCAACGTGTCGTTGGACTTGCTGGGCCAGACGCGTTTGTGGTTCAGCTATGCGGCCGAACTGGAAAACGCGGGCCGCGACGAGGACGACATCGCCTTCCTGCGCGATGCCCACGATTTCAAGAACTGCCTGCTGGTCGAACAGCCGAACGGCAATTACGCCGACACCATGATGCGCCAGTTCTTCTTCGACAGCTGGCATTACTTCCAGCTGCTGGAACTGACGAAATCGACGGACGCGCGCATCGTCGAGGTGGCGCAGAAGTCGATCAAGGAAGTGACGTATCACCTGCGCCGCAGCGGCGACCTGATCGTGCGCCTCGGCGACGGCACGGCGGACAGCCATGCAAAAACGCAGGTGGCCGCCGACAAGCTGTGGATGTACACGGGCGAGATGTTCAAGTACGACGCCGTCGACCAGGCCATGGTCGCCGCCGGCATCGCGCCGCCATCGGACGTGCTGCGCCGGGCCTTCCTCGAGCACGTGGCCGAGATCTTCGCCGAAGCGACGCTTGTCATGCCGGCGCCCGACGCGTGGATGCAAAAGGGCGGCAAGCAGGGCACGCACACGGAGCACCTGGGTTTTATCCTGGCCGAGATGCAGTTCCTGCAGCGCGCCTATCCCGGGGCGGAGTGGTAATGCACGCCGCCGGCGCATCACTGGACGCGGCCCAGGTCTGGGCCTGGCTCGGTGACGTGCCGGACCCGGAAATCCCCGTCATCTCGGTGGTGGACCTGGGCATCGTGCGCGCCGTCGAAGTCACGGATGGCGATGCGTGCATCGTGACGATCACGCCCACATATTCGGGCTGCCCGGCCATGCAGGTGATCGCCGACGCCGTCACCGATGCCTTGCGCAGCCATGGCGTGGCCAGGGTGACCCTGGTGAACCAGCTGGCGCCCGCGTGGACCACGGACTGGATGAGCGAGACGGGCAAGGCCAAGCTGAAAGGCTACGGCATCGCCCCGCCGCAGCAGCAGGTGATCGACATCAGTGGTTTGAAAGGTGGCGTCAAGCGCCAGGCTGGTCCCAAGCTGGAGGTGATCTGCCCGAACTGCGGCTCCACGCATACGCAGCTGACCAGCCAGTTCGGCTCCACGCCGTGCAAGGCCCTGTACAAATGCCTGGCTTGCCGTGAACCGTTTGACTACTTCAAGTGCCACTAAAAAAATCAGGCACACGTTCCGAAGAAACTGGAGATGAAGCATGAGTAAATTTTATCCGCTGTGCGTAGCGAACGTGCGCAACGAAACGCGCGACACCATCGCCGTCACGTTCGATGTGCCCGCCGAGCTGCAGCAGCAGTTCCGCTTCCAGCAGGGCCAGCACCTGACCCTGCGCGCCCATATCAATGCGGAAGACGTGCGCCGCTCGTATTCCATCTGTTCGGCGGTGCAGGACGGCACGCTGCGCGTGGCCATCAAGCGCACGCCAGGCGGCGCCTTTTCCACCTGGGCGAACGACACCCTGAAAGCCGGCGCCACCATCGACGTGATGCCGCCCATGGGCCACTTCAACGTGCCGCTCGACTGCGTCAACCGCAAGCACTACCTGGCGTTTGCGGCCGGCAGCGGCATCACGCCCATCCTCTCCATCATCAAGACGACCCTGCTGACGGAACCATTGAGCCGCTTCACCCTGTTCTACGGCAACCGCGCCTCGTCCTCCGTCATCTTCAAGGAAGAATTGACGGACTTGAAGGATGTGTACCTGGAGCGTTTGAACCTCGTCTACGTGATGAGCCGCGAGCAGCAGGACATCGAACTGTTCAACGGCCGCATCACGCAGGAAAAATGCGAGCAGTTCCTGCAGCACTGGATCAAGGTCGAAGACTACGACAACGCGTTTATTTGCGGCCCGGAAGACATGATGCTCGGCGTGTCCGCTGCCCTGCAGGCGGCCGGCATGCCCAAGCAGAACATCAAGATCGAACTGTTCGCCGCCAGCATCCCGAAAAACGCCCACAAGCCGCGCGCCCAGCTGGCCGCGGATACGGTGCAGGAAACGGAAGTGACCGTCGTCATGGATGGCAACCACACCACCTTCACGATGGACAAGGACAAGGAATCCATCCTCGACGCGGGCCTGCGCCATGGGCTGGACATGCGCTACTCGTGCAAGGGCGGCGTGTGCTCGACCTGCCGCTGCAAGATCCTCGACGGCAAGGTCGAGATGGACGTCAACTACGCGCTGGAAGACTACGAAGTGGCGCGCGGCTTCGTCCTCAGCTGCCAGAGTTTTCCATTGACCGACAAGGTGGTGGTCGATTTCGACCAAGCTGAATAGTCGCAAACCCCAAACAACATCTGGGGTCGGACCTTAAGGGTAATTCGGCCCAGTGGGGCGAATGACGATTCCGCAGGAACCGACCTTACTTGTCCCTGGGTTAAAAATAAACGTATACGAGACACGCCATGACCTACCAAAACATCCTCTTCACCATCGAGCAGGGCATCGCGACGCTCACCCTGAACCGTCCCGACAAGCTCAATAGCTTTACCCAGGCCATGCACGAGGAAGTGCGTGACGCGATTGCGCAAGTGAACGCCGACAGCACCGTGCGCGTCTTCGTGCTGACGGGCGCTGGGCGCGGCTTTTGCGCCGGCCAGGATCTGTCCGACCGCGCCGTGGAGCCGGGCTCGAAGGGCGTGGACCTGGGCGAATCGGTGGAAAAGAACTATGCGCCGCTGGTGCTGGCCTTGAAAGCCTTGCCTATGCCCGTGATCTGCGCCGTCAACGGCGTGGCCGCCGGCGCGGGCGCCAACCTGGCGCTGGCCTGCGACATCGTCATCGCCGGCAAGTCGGCCAGTTTCGTCGAAGTGTTCTGCAAGCTGGGCCTGATCCCGGACACGGGCGGCACCTTCTTCCTGCCACGGCTGATCGGTTCGGCGCGCGCCATGGGCCTGGCCATGCTCGGCGAAAAACTGACGGCGGAAAAGGCCGAGGACTGGGGTTTGATCTGGAAATGCGTGGATGACGCCGAACTGGCGCAGGAAACGCGCAAGCTGGCCGTGCACTTTTCCACGGCGCCGACCAAGGGCCTGGCGTATACCAAGCAGGCGCTGGCTCTCAGTGGCGCCAATACCCTGCCGCAGCAGCTGGCGCTGGAAGCGCGCATGATGAGCGATCTCGGTAACAGCGACGATTACCGCGAAGGCGTCGCCGCCTTCATGGAAAAGCGCGCACCGCAATTCAAGGGACACTGATATGGCAGCTTTGGACAAAAACAGTATCGTCGCCGTTATCGGCAGCGGCGCCATGGGCGCCGGCATCGCGCAGGTGGCCGCTGCCGCCGGCTACCGCGTCAAGCTGTACGACACGCGCGCGGAAGCGGTGAGCAAGGCGCTGGCCGACATCGGCAAGATGTATGCGAAGCTGGCCGAGAAGGGCCGCATGACGTTGGACGAAGCCGCCGCCGCCACGGCGCGCCTGCAGGCGGCCGGCAGCCTGGCTGATGTGAGCGATGCTGTCCTGGTGGTGGAAGCCATCGTGGAAAACCTCGACGTCAAGCGCGGCCTGTTCGCCGAACTCGAAGCGTTAGTCAGCGACGACTGTATCCTGGCGACGAATACCTCGTCGATCTCCGTCACGGCCATTGCCGCCAAGCTGCGCCGGCCGGAACGCCTGGTCGGCATGCACTTCTTTAATCCCGTGCCCCTGATGGCGCTGGTGGAAGTGATCAGTGGCCTGGCCACCAGCGAGCAGGTCGCCGCCACCGTCTACGACACCTCGATTGCCTGGGGCAAGAACCCCGTGCATGCGAAATCGACACCCGGCTTCATCGTCAACCGCGTCGCCCGTCCGTTCTATGCGGAAGGCTGGCGCCTGTTGAACGAGCAGGCGGGCGACCCCGCCACCATCGATGCCGTGCTGCGTGAAGCGGGCGGCTTCCGCATGGGCCCATTCGAATTGATGGACCTGATCGGCCATGACGTGAATTTCTCCGTCACGCAATCCGTGTTCGGCGCCTACTTCAACGACCCGCGCTTCACGCCGTCCGTGCTGCAGCAGGAGATGGTCAACGCCGGTTTCCTGGGCCGCAAATCGGGCCGCGGCTTCTACCTTTATGGCGAAGGCGCCAGCGCCCCTGTCGCGCAGGCGGAAGGCGCGCAAGCGACCCCGGAATTCGTCGCCCTGTCGGCCGCCATCGGCGGCGATGGCCGTGGCCACAGCGGCATCATCCGCAGCCTGGTGCAGCGGCTGGAGCAGGCGGGCGTCACCGTCAGCCGCCGCGTGACGCAGGAAGGCCAGGTGCATGACGAAGCGCCCGCCCTGCATTGCCATGGCGCCGCGATCTATCTGACCGATGGGCGCAGCGCCACCCAGCGCGCGCACGACAACCAGCATCCGGACACGGTGCTGTTCGACCTGGCGCTCGATTACGCCAGTGCAAAGCGCATCGCCGTGGCCCGTGCCGACCAGTGCAGCGACGACGCCTACGCGGCCGTCGTCGGCCTGTTCCAGGCGGCCGGTTTCATCGTCACGCGTCTGGACGACGTGCCTGGCCTGGCCGTCATGCGCACCGTCGCCATGCTGGCCAACGAAGCGGCCGACGCCGTCAACCAGGGCGTGTGCACGGCGGACGCCGTCGATATCGCCATGCAGAAGGGCGTCAATTACCCGCGCGGACCGCTGGCCTGGGCCGATGCGGTGGGCGTTCAACAGATCGTGACCGTGCTGCACCACCTGGCGCAAGGCTATGGCGAGGACCGCTACCGGGTCTCGCCGCTGCTGCGCCGCAAACTCGCCAATGGAGTACCGTTTCATGGATAAGGAAGACCAATTTCACGCCGCCCAGGCCTTGGCTGAAGCGGCCGCCGCCTCCATGCTGTCGCGCGATAACGCCACCGCCGCCATGGGCATCGCCCTGGCCGACGTGGGCCCCGGCCATGCACGCATGACGATGACGGTGCGCGCCGACATGCTCAACGGCCATCAGACCTGCCATGGCGGCTTTATCTTCGCCCTGGCCGACAGCGCCTTCGCCTTTGCCTGCAACAGCTACAACATGAACACCGTGGGCGCCGGCTGCACCATCGATTACCTGGCGCCGGGCCGCGAGGGCGACGTGCTGACGGCGCACGCCGTCGAGCAGGCGCTGGCCGGCAAGAGCGGCGTCTATGACGTCAAGGTCAGCAACCAGGATGGGCGCGCCATCGCGCTCTTCCGCGGCAAGTCGATCCGCGTGGCGGGCGAAGTCATTAGTGATTGAAGGTACAAGAGCAGGCTTGAACTGCCGTTGCAGCATTTCATAGTAAAAGAACCGATTAGGAGACAATGATGGTCCAACGAATTCCCGCCCCGAATGACCTCGAGCCGATCGAGCGCGCCAGCAAGGATGAACTGCAGGCGCTGCAGCTCGAACGCATGAAATGGACGCTCAAGCACGCGTATGACAACGTGCCCCATTACCGCGCCGCTTTTGACGCAGCGGGCGTGCATCCGGATGACCTGAAGTCCCTGGCCGACCTGGCCAAATTTCCGTTCACCGACAAAAAAGTCTTGCGCGACAATTACCCGTTCGGCCTGTTCGCCGTGCCGCGCGAGCAGGTGGTGCGCATCCACGCATCGAGCGGCACCACGGGCAAGGCCACGGTGGTCGGCTACACGCAGAACGACATCGATACCTGGGCCAACGTGGTGGCGCGCTCGATCCGTGCCGGCGGCGGACGCGCGGGCGACATGGTGCATATCTCCTACGGCTACGGCCTGTTCACGGGCGGCCTGGGCGCGCACTACGGCGCCGAGCGCCTGGGCTGCACGGTCATCCCCATGTCCGGCGGCCAGACGGAAAAGCAGGTGCAGCTGATCCAGGATTTCAAGCCGTCCATCATCATGGTCACGCCGTCGTACATGCTCAACATCATCGAGGAATTCACGCGCCAGGGCCTGGACCCGGCCGAATCGTCGCTGAAGGTGGGCATCTTCGGCGCCGAGCCGTGGACGGACGCCATGCGTTCGGAAATCGAGGCGCGCGCCGGCATCGACGCCGTCGACATCTACGGTCTGTCCGAAGTGATGGGCCCTGGCGTGGCGTCCGAGTGCATCGAGAGCAAGGACGGTCCCGTCATCTGGGAAGACCATTTTTATCCGGAGATCATCGATCCGGAAACGGGCGAAGTGCTGCCGGACGGCGAAGAGGGCGAGCTGGTCTTTACCTCCTTGTCGAAAGAGGCGCTGCCCATCATCCGCTACCGCACGCGCGACCTGACCCGCTTGCTGCCGCCGACCTCGCGGGCGATGCGCCGCATCGGCAAGATCACGGGCCGCTCGGACGACATGCTGATCATCCGCGGCGTGAACGTCTTCCCCACGCAGATCGAAGAATTGATTTTGAAAATGCCGAAGCTGGCGCCGCAATACCAGCTGGTGGTCACGCGCGACGGCCACCTCGACAAGCTCGAAGTCATCGCCGAGCTGCGCATCGACCTGACGGCCACCATCTCGGCCAGCGAAACGGACGCCCTGGCGCGCGAGCTGGAACACCGCATCAAGACGCACGTGGGTGTGAGCACGCGCGTGCGCCTGGTGGCCGCCGCCGGCATCGAACGCACGCTGACGGGCAAGGCCCGCCGCGTGGTCGACCAGCGCCCGAAGATTTTCTCCTGATAGCCCGAACAAGGAAACAAACATGAACGAAGCCTTTATCTGTGACGCCGTGCGCACCCCCTTTGGCCGTTATGGCGGCGCGCTGTCCAGCGTGCGCGCCGACGACCTGGGCGCGCTGCCGATCGCCGCGCTGATCACCCGCAACCCGTCCGTCGACTGGTCCGCCATCGACGACGTGTTCTATGGCTGCGCCAACCAGGCGGGCGAAGACAACCGCAACGTGGGCCGCATGGCCGCGCTGCTGGCCGGCTTGCCGGCGGCAGTCCCGGCCAATACCATCAACCGCCTGTGCGGCTCCAGCCTGGACGCCGTCGGCATGGCTGCCCGCTCGATCAAGGCGGGCGAGGCGGAACTGATCATCGCCGGCGGCGTGGAAAGCATGACGCGCGCACCGTTCGTGATGGGCAAGGCCGACAGCGCCTTTTCGCGCGCGGCGAAAATCGAGGATACGACCCTGGGCTGGCGCTTCGTCAACGGCAAGATGAAGGCGCAGTACGGCATCGACACCATGCCGGAAACGGCGGAAAACGTGGCCGTGGAATTTGGCGTCAGCCGCGCCGACCAGGACGCGCTGGCCTTGCGCAGCCAGCAGCGCTGGGCCGCCGCCAACGCGGCCGGCGTGTTCGAGCGCGAAATCGTGCCCGTCGCCGTGCCGCAAAAGAAGGGCGAGCCGAAGATGGTGACGATGGATGAGCATCCGCGTCCGGACACCTCGCTGGAAATGCTGGCGAAACTGAAAGGCGTGGTGAAAGCGGACGGCACGGTCACGGCCGGCAATGCCTCGGGCTTGAACGATGGCGCCTGCGCGATTTTGCTGGCGTCCGCCGCCGCCGTGGATAAATACAAGCTGACGCCGCGCGCAAAAGTGCTGGGCATGGCCACGGCCGGCCTGGCGCCGCGCATCATGGGCTTTGGCCCCTCGCCGGCGTCGCGCAAGGTGCTGGCGCAGACGGGATTGAGCATCGAACAGATGGATGTCATCGAACTCAATGAAGCGTTTGCGGCGCAGGCGCTGGCCGTCACGCGCGACCTGGGCCTGGCCGACGATGCGGCCCACGTGAACCCGAATGGCGGGGCGATTGCCATCGGCCATCCGCTGGGGGCATCGGGCGCGCGCCTGGTGATGGCCGCGCTGAACCAGCTGGAACGCACGGGCGGGCGCTATGCGCTGTGCACCATGTGCATCGGCGTGGGGCAGGGTATTGCCGTGGTGATTGAACGCGTATAAAAAAGTAGAAAAACAAAAAAGGCGCAGGCTTGTAAAAAAGCGCCAATATTAATTGACCGTAGTGCCAACCTGGTGGAGACCACAATGATTGCCAATATCTTCAAGAAAACCCTGATCGCCGGCGTGCTGGCCATGACTGCCGCGGGTGCGTACGCGGCCGACAACATCAAGATCGGTTCCGTGCTGTCCGTTACGGGACCGGCCGCCTTCCTGGGCGATCCTGAACTGAAAACCCTGCAGCTGTATATCGAGAAAATCAATGCGGCAGGCGGCGTGCTGGGACGCAAGCTGGAACTGGTGCACTACGACGATGGCAGCGACGCGGCCAAGGCCAACGGTTTTACCAAGCGCCTGATCGAGTCGGACAAGGTCGACGTGCTGATCGGCGGCACCACCACCGGCGCGACGATGGCGATGGCGCCGCTGGTGGAGCGCGCCGGCATGCCGTTCATTTCGCTGGCGGGCGCCGTGGTGATCATCGATCCGGTCAAGAAGTGGGTCTTCAAGACGCCGCATACGGACCGCATGGCGGCCGAGAAGGTGTTCGAGGACATGAAGAAGCGCGGCATCAGCAAGGTGGGCCTGCTGTCGGAAACGAGCGGCTTTGGCGCCTCGGGCCGCAAGGAATCGCAGATCGTCGCCTCGAAATACGGCATCACGCTGGTGGCCGATGAAACCTACGGTCCGAAAGACACGGACATCACGGCGCAGCTCACGCGCATCAAGAACACGGCCGGCGTGCAGGCCGTATTCGTCTTCGGCCTGGGCCAGGGCCCGGCCGTGGTGACCAAGAACTACGGCCAGCTGGGCATGGCCGCGCTGCCGTTGTACCAGTCGCATGGCGTGGCGTCGGACGAATACCTGAAGCTGTCGGGCAAGGCTGCCGAAGGCGTGCGTCTGCCGACGCCGGCCCTCCTGATCGGCGCCATGCTGCCCGACAGCGACGCGCAGAAGGCCATCGTCGTCGGCTACGACAAGACGTATAAAGAGCGCTACAAGATCGATCCATCGACCTTTGGCGGCTATGCGCTCGATGCCCTGAACCTGTCGGTGGACGCCATCAAGCGCGCCGGCGGCACGGACCGCGAAAAAGTGCGCACGGCGCTGGAACAGACGAAGGGTTTTGTCGGCACCACCGGCGTGTTCAACATGTCGGCCAAGGACCACATGGGCCTGGACCTGTCGGCTTTCCGCATGGTGCAAGTGAAGAACGGCGAATGGCAATTGTCGAAGTGATGTAAGCCAGAGTACCTGCGCGAGGCCGCCCTCGAAGGCGGCCCGCGCACAGCCGAACATAATGGAGACACCATGGAAGTCGCTCAATTTTTACAATTTCTGTATTCCGGGATGACGGTCGGTTCCGCCTACGCGCTGGCGGCGCTGGGCTTTACCATCATCTACAACACCAGCGGCGTGATCAATTTCGCCCAGGGCGAATTCATCATGCTGGGCGGGATGCTGGCCGCCGTGATGTCGGCCGCCGGCGTGCCGCTGCCGCTGGCCATCATCCTGGCCGTCATCGCCACCGGTATCGTTGGCCTGCTGATGGAAAAAACCGTGATCGAGCCGGCGCAGAACGCGCAGGTCATCACCCTCTTGATCATCACCATCGGCGCCTCGCTGGTGCTGCGCGGCCTCGTGCAGATCTGGCTGGGCAAGGATACGCACTCGCTGCCGGCGTTTTCCGGCGACGCGCCGATCGAATTTCTGGGCGCCAGCCTGCTGCCGCAAAGCCTGTGGGTGCTGGGCGTGACCGTCGTCATCGTGCTGGTGCTGGGCTGGTTCTTCGGCCGCACGCTGATGGGCAAGGCCATGCTGGCCACCTCGCACAACAAGCTGGCCGCGCAACTGGTGGGCATCAACACGCGCAAGGTGCTGCTGTTCTCGTTCGGCCTGTCAGCCCTGCTGGGCGCGGCGGGCGGCATCCTCGTCGCACCGATCACGTATACCTCGTATGACGCGGGCATCATGCTGGGCCTGAAAGGCTTTGTCGCCGCCGTACTCGGCGGCCTGGGCGGCGGCGCGGGCGCGATTGCCGGCGGCCTGATCCTCGGCATCGCCGAAGCCATGACGGCCGGCTATATCTCGTCGGCCTACAAGGACGCGGTGCCGTTCGTGCTGATCTTATTGATCCTGTTCTTCCTGCCGCAAGGCTTGTTTGGCGCTAAAAATTCGGAGCGTGTATGAAGAATTTCCTCACCCGCTCGCGCCACGGCGGCCTGTTGTTGCTGGCCCTGGTGCTGGCCATCCTGCCGCTGTTCCTCAGCAATGCGTTCTACTATGACGTGGCGATCCGCATCGCGCTGAATGCCATCGTCGTCATCGGCCTGAACCTCTTGATGGGCTATACGGGCCAGATCAGCCTCGGCCACGCGGGTTTCTACGGCCTGGGCGCGTATGCCTCGGCCGTGCTGACCACGCACTACGGCTGGCCGCCGCTGGCCGCCTTGGCCGCCGGCGCCGTCGCCACGGGTCTGCTGGCGCTGCTGCTGGCGCGTCCCGTGTTGAAACTCAAGGGCCATACCCTGGCCATGGCGACCCTGGGACTGGGCATCATCATTTCCATCGTCATCAACAACGAGACGCAATGGACGGGCGGCCCGGACGGCATCGGCGTGTCCGCCTTCAGTGTCGCCGGCCTGGAAATCGCCGGTGAAAAATCGTGGTACCTGGTGTGCGCCGTGCTGCTGTTGCTGGTGACGTGGCTGGCCCTGAACCTGATCGATTCGCCCGTCGGCCGCGCGCTGCAGGCCATCCACGGTTCGGAAGTGGCGGCCCGCGTGGTCGGCGTCGATACGACGCGCTTCAAGGTGCGCGTGTTCGTGCTGTCGGCCGTCATTGCCAGCATCGCGGGCAGCATCAGCGCCCATTACATCGGTTTCATCACGCCCAACCTGGCCGGTTTCTTCCACTCGATCGAGCTGGTGACGATGGTGGTGGTGGGCGGCATGGCCTCGATCTTCGGTTCCATCATCGGCGCGGCGCTGCTGACGATCCTGCCGCAATTGCTGTCCAGTTTTGAAGGCTGGGAAACGGTGGTGTTCGGCGTGATCCTGATGGCCACCATGATCTTCATGCCCAAGGGCCTGGTGCCCAGCCTGGCCAGCCGTTCGCGCAAGCGTTCTGCGACGCCGAAAGCACCGCCTCAATCTGCACGGGAGGTGTGAGATGCTGACGATTAACAACCTGAGCAAGAGTTTCGGCGGCGTGCACGCGGTGCAGGACGTAAGCTTTACGGTCAAGGAAGGCAATATCCACTCCGTGATCGGGCCGAACGGCGCCGGCAAGACGACCCTGTTCAACCTGATCACCGGTGTCTACACGCCGACCAAGGGCGAGATCCTGCTCAATGGCGAGAACGTGGCCGCCATGTCGCCCGATGCATTGGCGCGGCGCGGCATGAGCCGCACCTTCCAGAACCTGCAGGTGTGCATGAACATGACGGCCATCGACAATGTGATGGTGGGCGCGCACCTGCGCCTGAACCAGAACCTGTTCGCTTCCATGCTGCGTTTGCCGTCCGTGCGCCGCGCCGATGCGGCCTGCCGCGACGAGGCGGCGGGCCTGATGGAATTCGTCGGCGTGGGCCGGCATATCGGTGACGAGGCGGGGCAGATGTCGTATGGCGCCTTGAAGCGCCTGGAAATCGCCCGCGCGCTGGCGGCCAAGCCGAAGGTGCTGCTGCTCGATGAACCGGCGGCGGGCCTGAACCACACGGAGACGGGCGAGATCGAAGCCCTGATCCGCAAGGTGGCGCAATCGGGCGTGACGGTGGTGCTGGTCGAGCATGACATGAAACTGGTGATGAATTTGTCGGACCATATCCTGGTGCTCGACTATGGCAAGAAGCTGGCCGAAGGGACCGCCGCCGAAGTGCGCGCCAATCCCGACGTAGTGGCGGCATACCTGGGAGTGGCGGCATGATGAAGATGGAAAAACCTCAGACACCGCTGGTGCTCGATATCGCCGGCCTGACCAGCCATTACGGCCGCATCCAGGCCCTGCACGGCATCGACCTGCAGGTGCGCCAGGGCCAGCTGGTGGCGCTGGTGGGCGCGAACGGCGCCGGCAAGACGACCCTGTTGCGGGCGATTTCCGGCGTGCAGCCGATCAGCGCCGGCAGCATCGCCTTCGCCGGCCAGGACGTCAGCCGCATGAGCGCCGACAAGCGTGTGCGCGCCGGCATTTGCCAGGTGCCGGAAGGGCGGCAAGTGTTCGGCCCCATGACGGTGGAAGACAATCTGCGTCTGGGCGCCTTCACACGCCCCGCACAGGACGTGGCGGGCGACATGGAGCGCATGTACGGCCTGTTCCCGATCCTGAAGGAAAAGCGCCTGCTGCTGGCCGGCACGCTCTCCGGCGGACAGCAGCAGATGCTGGCCATGGCGCGCGCGCTGATGGGCCGCCCGCAACTGCTGCTGCTCGATGAACCGAGCATGGGCCTGGCGCCGCTCCTGATCGCGGAAATCTTCCGTATCGTGGCCGAGCTGCGCGACCAGGGCATCACCATCTTCCTCGTCGAGCAGAACGCGCACGCCGCCCTGTCGATCGCCGACGTGGGCTATGTGATCGAGACGGGCGCGATTACCCTGTCCGGTCCCGGGCCTGAATTACTGCACAACGAGCAGGTACAAAGCGCGTACCTGGGTATGTGAAGACGTAGGTCGGATTAGCGGGGGCGCCGAGCCGCTTGCGCGTAATCCGACATCAGCCGCTACGGCTGGCAATAATGTTTTGGAGAGCAACATGGTCAAAGTCTACGAAATCAACGGCGTCACCCCCGTCGTCCACCCCAGCGCCTATGTGCACCCGTCGGCCGTGCTGATCGGCGACGTGATCGTCGGCCCGCGCTGCTATATCGGCCCGCTGGCCTCGATCCGCGGCGATTTCGGCCGCTTGATCCTGGAAGAGGGGGCGAACCTGCAGGACACCTGCGTCATGCACGGTTTTCCCGGTTGCGACACGGTGGTCGAAGTCGACGGTCATGTCGGCCATGGCGCCGTGCTGCATGGCTGCCGCATCGGCCGCAACGCGCTCGTCGGCATGAACGCCGTGGTGATGGACAACGCCGTCATCGGCGAGGAATCCATCGTCGCCGCCATGAGTTTCGTGAAGGCGGGCATGCTCGTCGCGCCGCGCAGCATGGTGGTGGGCACGCCCGCCAGGGTGACCCGCGCGCTGACCGACGATGAAATCCAATGGAAAAGCTCGGGCACGGGCCAGTACCACGAACTGGCCGTGCGCTCGATGCAGACGATGCGCGAGGTGGAAGCCCTGACGCAAGTCGAGGCGAACCGCCAGCGCCTCAATTTCGAATCGGCCTTGCCGCTGCACTTGCACAAGAACGCTGCTGCGCAATAAACAGTATGGGCGTAGGTCGGATCAGCGGGGCTGCGCCTCGCGTCATCCGACACCACCAACGTCACCAACACCCTCGTTTTACGGAGAAACCACATGGCTCACATATCCACCCTGCAAAGCCTGATCGCCGGCCGCTGGCTGGGCGACAGCGCCGCCGTGCCCCTGCACAGCGCCTTGAACAACCGCGTCATCTATCATACGCATGCGGAAAAAATCGATTTCGACGAAGCCGTCACGTATGCGCGCAGGACGGGCGTGCCGGGCCTGATGGCGCTGGACTTCCAGCAGCGCGCCGCGCGCCTGAAGGCGCTGGCCCTGTACCTCGTCGAGCGCAAGGAAGAACTGTATGCGATCTCGCACCTGTCGGGCGCCACGCGCGCCGACAGCTGGGTCGACATCGAAGGCGGCACGGGCACCCTGTTCGCCTACGCCAGCATGGGCAGCCACGAGCTGCCGTCGTCGAACGTGCTGCACGAAGGTCCTGCCATCGCGCTCGGTAAAAAAGGCGGCTTCGCCGGCACGCACATCCTGGTGCCGCGCGGCGGCCTGGCCGTGCACATCAACGCCTTCAACTTCCCCATCTGGGGTCTGCTGGAAAAATTCGCGCCAAGTTTCCTTGCGGCCATGCCCTGCATCGCCAAGCCGGCCACGGCGACGAGCTATCTGACGCAGGCCGTCGTGCGCATGATGCATGAATCGGGCTTGCTGCCGGCCGGCAGCCTGCAACTGGTGATCGGTTCCACGGGCGACTTGCTGGACCGCCTGAATGGCCAGGATTTCGTCACCTTCACGGGATCGGCCGCCACGGCCGCCAAGCTGCGTACGAATTCCAACCTGATCGCCCAGTCCGTGCCCTTCAACGGCGAAGCCGATTCGCTCAATTGCGCCATCCTGGCGCCGGACGTCACGCCCGACGACGTGGAGTTCGACCTGTTCGTCAAGGAAGTCGTGCGCGAAATGACGGGCAAGTCGGGCCAGAAGTGCACGGCGATCCGCCGCATCATCGTGCCCGAGCACCTGATGGATGCCGTCGGCACGCGCCTGCGCGAGCGCCTGGCCAAGGTGGTGGTGGGCGATCCGTCCATCGAAGGCGTGCGCATGGGCGCGCTGGCGTCGAAAGAGCAGCAGAACGACGTGGCTGAACGTGTCGCCACCCTGTCGCAGGGTAACGAGGTGGTATTCGGCGCTGCCGACGGTTTTAATCCGCTCGGTGATGGCGCGCAGGACGGCAGCTTCTTCTCGCCGACCTTGCTGATGTGCCGCGACGCCTTCGGCAACGACGCTGTGCATGACGTGGAAGCGTTTGGCCCCGTCAGCACCATGATGGGCTACAAGGACATCGACGAAGCGCTGGCCCTGGCCGCGCGCGGCAAGGGCAGCCTGGTGAGCACCCTGGTGACGCGCGATCCGAAGATCGCCGCGCGCGTGGTGCCGCAAGTGGCGGCCACGCATGGCCGCGTGCACGTGCTCGAGCGCGTGGCCTCCGTCGATTCGACTGGCCACGGCTCGCCCTTGCCGCAACTGAAGCACGGCGGCCCTGGCCGCGCGGGCGGCGGCGAGGAACTGGGCGGCGTGCGCGCCGTGCGCCATTACCTGCAACGCGCGGCTGTGCAAGGCTCGCCGACCATGCTGGCGGCGATCACCGGCGAATACGTGCGCGGCGCGGACGTCAATGAAAGCCCGATCCACCCGTTCCGCAAGCATTTCGAGGACTTGAAGACGGGCGACTCGCTGCTGACGCACCGCCGCACGGTCAGCGAAGCGGATATCGTCGCCTTCGGCGGCATCTCGGGCGACTTCTTCTACATGCACTTCGATGAAATCGCCGCGAAGGAATCGCAGTTCGGCAAGCGCATCGCCCACGGCTACTTCGTGCTGTCGGCCGCCGCCGGCCTGTTCGTCTCGCCCGGCGTCGGTCCCGTGCTGGCCAACTACGGCCTGGACAACCTGCGCTTCGTCGCTCCCGTCGCCATCGGCGACACCATCCGCGCGCGCCTGACGTGCAAGCGCAAGGTCGACCGTAACCGCAAGGACGTCTTTGGCGTGGGCCAGGGCGTGGTCGCATGGGACGTGCAGGTGACCAACCAGAACGAGGAACTGGTGGCCAGCTACGACATCCTGACCCTGGTCTCCAAGCGCGAGTAAGTCCGAGAGTAAGCGTCTCCGGCAGGACTGGTGTGAATGGCGCCGCCCGCGATCTTCGCGCGGGTGGCGCCTTTTTTATGCGGGTTCTTTTCGTCTTGAATTATCCATAAGTGTATGAAAAATATAGGCTAAGTGTGGTTTTGCACGGCGTGCTATTTAGATAAACCCCTCTAGAACGCGTGCTTTTTTCATGAAAATGGGCGAATTCGCTCATTGCCTCAAGAAAACTTTCCAACGTAAAACCTTTTCTATGTAGCATGGTTTTACTCACTGGTCACGCCGCCAAGGACGCCCAAGGCGATGGCGGCGCGAAAAAATGGACCCGGCCTGTTACGGCCGGTGAACCATCGATCGGGAGTCCCATTCCACGTTCACCGCTACGGGTATTTAATTACTATGAATAAACACGTCCTGATTTTCCTGCTGGCCATGCCCCTGGCCATCAGCCATGCTTATGCCGAAGAGGCCGTTGGCCCCGCCGTCAAGATCAGCGGTTACGGCACGGCCGCCCTGACCATGGCCGATACCGACAAGGCGCAGTTCGCGCGCCCGAACCAGGCTGCCGGCGCCGGCCGCACCGCCCGCACGGGCGTCGATTCCAACCTGGGACTGCAGGCCAATGTCACCGTCAACCCGTGGCTGTCGGCCACCGTGCAGGGCCTGGCGCGCAAGGATGGCGAAGATGATGTCGGCGCCGAACTGGCGTGGGCCTTTGCCAAGGCCAAGGTGTCGGACAGCTTCAGCGTGCGCGTCGGCCGCATGGGCCTGCCCGTCTTCATGATTTCCGATTACCGCAACGTCGGCTATGCCAACACCATGCTGCGCCCGCCGGGCGAAATGTATTCGCAGGTACCCCTGAACAGCATCGACGGCATCGACGGCACCTACCAGTTCAGCGCGGGCGACACCAGCATCACCACGCAGCTGGCGCTGGGCCGCACCAAGGCCACCCTGGCCACGGGTCCCGCTTCGACCGTGCAGGTGGAAGGCAAGTCCATCGTCGCCCTGAACGTGGTGGCTGAACATGGCCCCGTCACCGTGCGCTTCGGCCGTGCCGAGACCAGGCTGACGATCAACGATTCGCCGAGCCTGAACACGCTGATGGGCAGCTTGCGCGCGGCCGGCAGCGGCTACAGGATCGCCCAGCTGGGCGCCCTGGCCGATGCGCTGGAAGTCAAGGACAAGAAGGCGTCGTTCACCTCCGTGGGCCTGGGCCTGGACTGGAACAATGTGCTGCTGCAGTCCGAATATGCGAAGCGCAAGACGGACAGCTATGTCAGCGACAGCACCTCGTGGTACGTGATGGGCGGCTACCGCATCGGCGCCTTCCTGCCCTACTACAGCCACGCCAGCCTGAAGGCCGATGGCCGCGTGAACAACACCGTGCCCGCATCCTGCCCTGCCGGCTATCCGGCCGCTTGCACGCCGACCCTGCGCGCGCTGTCGGCCGGCGTCGAGACCCTGGCCACCATGCGCAACCAGCTCGAACAATCGACGGACAGCATCGGCGTGCGCTGGGACTTCCACCGTTCGGCCGCCTTGAAGGTGCAGATCGACCGCATCAAGCCGAAGAATGGCCCGGGCCTGTTCGTGCAAGCCAAGCCGGGCTTCCATGGCCCCGTCACGGTGGCTGCCGCCGCCATCGATTTCGTTTTCTGAGGAGCGCCGCATGAAACCATTGATCTTGAATGTGGCCGCCTTGCTGGCGCTGTCGACCGCCGTTCCCGCCATGGCCGAAGTGGTCGTGGTCGTCAATGCCAAGAGCGCCGCGGGCGCGATGACGAATGAACAGGTGGCGCAGTTTTTCCTCGGTAAATCGACGGCCATGACGCCGATCGACCAGCCGGAAAGCGCCCCCGTGCGCGCCGAGTTCTACAAGAAGGTGACGGATAAGGAACCGTCGCAAGCGAAGGCCCTGTGGTCCAAGCTGGTCTTCACGGGCAAGGCCACCTTGCCGAAGGAAGTGGCCAATAGCGCCGACGTGAAGAAGGCCGTGGCGGCCGATCCGAAAGCCATCGGCTATATCGAAAAGAGCGCCGTCGACGCCAGCGTCAAAGTGGTGCTGACGGCGCCATAAAGCCGGCCCGGGCCGCGCGCCATGCTGCGGCCCGGTACACATACCATCAGGAGACAGCAATGAGCATCAAACGCAAGATATGGGCACTGCCTGTCGTCTCGGCCGTGATTTTCGGGCTGGGACTGGCCGTCAGCGCCTACCTGTCCACGGCCACGCTCAATTCCATCCACGCTACCGAAAGCGCCGACTATCCCGTGCTTGACCTGGCCAAGTCGCTGACCCTGGACGTGGCCGCCGTCGGCGACGCCTTGCGCGATGCCGTCAGCGAAGGCGACAAGGAACGCATCGGACAAGTCGGCGGCCAGGCTACCAAGCTGCGCGCCAGGCTGGACGCCTTTGCGGCGATCCCCGGCCAGCGCGAGCAGGGCGCGCGGCTGGCCAAGGAATTCGATGCCTACTATGCGCCGGCCCTGAGCGCGGCGCGCATCATGCTGGAAATGGAAGAGGGCGACCCGCAGGCGACCGTGGCGCGCATGCAGGGCGCGCTGGCGGTGCTCAATGCCGACCTGGCAAAGACCAATGAACAGGCGCAAGCGCAGTTCAGGCAGGGCATCGAGCGCAGCGCGGCCAACGTGCGCAATGCGCTCAATACCAGCATCGCCGTGGCGCTGGCCGTCATCGTCTGCCTGGTGGCCGTGTCGCACTTCGTCGTGCGCGCCATCTGGCAGCAGCTGGGCGGCGAACCCGAATATGCGCGCCAGATCGCGCGCGCGGTGGCCGATGGCGACCTCTCGATGGAGATTGCCACCGAGGCGGGCGACCAGGCCAGCCTGCTGGCGGCGCTGAAGGACATGCGCGCCAAGCTCGGCGGCATGGTCTCGGATATCAAGGCGTCGGCCGAAACCATCCAGGTGGCCAGCGCGGAAATCGCCCAAGGCAATGCGGACCTGGCCGCGCGCACGGAATCGCAGGCGGGCAGCCTGGATCAGACGGCGCGCAGCATGGACAGCCTGACCTCCACCGTGCGCGACAACGCCGCCAACGCGGGCCAGGCGCATGAACTGGTGCTGTCGGCATCGTCGGTTGCCGTGAAGGGCGGGCAGGTGGTCAGCCAGGTGGTGACCACCATGGGCGAGATCAACGATGCATCGAAACGCATCGTCGACATCATCGGCGTCATCGACGGCATCGCCTTCCAGACGAATATCCTGGCCCTGAACGCGGCCGTGGAAGCGGCGCGCGCCGGCGAACAGGGGCGGGGCTTTGCCGTGGTGGCGTCCGAAGTGCGCAACCTCGCGCAGCGCAGCGCGGCAGCGGCGCGCGAGATCAAGCAATTGATCGGCGACTCGGTGGCCAGGGTGAGTGTCGGCTCGAAACTGGTCGACGAAGCGGGTCTGACCATGGGCCAGATCGTCGATTCCGTGAAAAAGGTGGCCGACATCATGGCCGAGATCAGCGCCGCGAGCCAGGCGCAAAGCGCCGGCATCGGCGACATCGGCGTGGCCATCGGCAGCATGGACCAGATGACGCAGCAGAACTCCGCGCTGGTGGAAGAAGCGTCGGCGGCGGCCGAATCGCTGCAGGAACAGGCCGTGCAGCTGGGTACGGCGTTGGCCGTGTTCAAGCTGGCGCAGGGTGCTGTGTCGGATTACGCGCCATGCGCCTCGGCGGCCCCGCTAATCCGACCTGCCAGGTATTGGCGTATGCGTAGGTTGGATTAGCGCAGCGTAATCCAACACAGGAGCACCGGCTTACGCGCGCAGGCCGAACGGATCGTCGATGCTGTGCGCCGGTTGCGTGAACCAGCGCGGACCGTTTTCCGTCATGTAAAAATGGTCTTCGTGGCGGATGCCGAATTCGCCGGGGATGCAGATCATCGGCTCGTTCGAGAAGCACATGCCCACGTCGAGCGGCGTCGTGTCGCTGCCCACCAGGTAAGGCCATTCGTGGATATCGAGGCCGATGCCGTGGCCCGTGCGGTGCGGCAGTCCGGGCAGTTTGTAGCCGGGGCCGTAGCCGTCCGCTTCCAGCGAGACGCGGGCGGCGCGGTCCACATCGCCGCAGGGTACGCCCAGCCGGGCGGCCGCGAATGCGGCGGCCTGCGCGGCCTTTTCGCTGTTCCATACGCTGCGCTGGCGTTCGCTGATCTGTCCGAAAACATAGGTGCGCGTGATGTCGGAGATGTAGTTCATCACCTGGCAGCCCGTGTCGATCAGCACCGTGTCGCCCGCCTTCAGGGTCTGCACGTAGTTGACGCCATGCGGGTAGGCCGTCGCTTCGCCGAACAGGACGATGCAGAAGTACGAGCGGGGTGCGCCTACCTTGCGGTGCGCGCGCTGGATGAATTCTTCCACTTCCACCGTCGTGATGCCTTCGTACAGCATGCTGGCCGTGGCCACGTGCACGGCCAGGGTCATGTCCATCACGCGCTGCATCAGGGCGATTTCCGCCTGTGATTTTCTGCTGCGGCAGTACGCCGTCACGGTGCGCGCGTTTTCCAGCGCGTAGCCGGGGGCCAGCGGCCGGATGCCGTCATAGATGAAGAAGGCGGCGCTTTCGCAGATGCCCACGCGCGGCGGTTGATGCGCGTCCTGGGCGATTCCCATGCGCGCCAGCACGTCGACGAACAGCTGGTACGGGCTTTCATGCTCTTCCCAGCAATTGACACGGCCTGCGACGAGCATGAAGCCTTGCAGGGTGCTTTCCTCGAAGGCGGGGGCGATGTATTCGATGTCGCCGCTGGCCGGCAGGATGGCGCCCACCATGCGTTCGCTGGCATACCATTTGGTGCCCGTGAAATAGGTGAGGTTGGCGCCCGCGTTCAGGTAGAGCGCGGCGATGCCCTGTTCGCGCATGAACGCTTGCGCCTTGGCGATGCGCTGCGCATGTTCGTCCTTGCCGATGGCGGCCATGCCGCCCGTCATGTCCGACAGCGACGCCAATGCCCGTTCGATGGAAGTGCCACCTATGCTCATGCCTGCTCCTTTGCTCGATGCTGAATATGGAATGCGGGCATGATATCAGTTCGCGCCTTTCGGCTTGAGGCCGGGCGCGCCGCCGGCCGCATCGGGCGGAGCCAGCACCAGGTCGTGCGGATACGTGAAGTGCCAGTCCGCGTAGCGCTGCTTGCGGCGCAGGCTGGCGTCTTCGTCGAGGAAGTTGTCCTGCTTGATGGGCAGCTGCGGCGACAGCGAATGGATGCCGACGATGCGTCCCTCCTGCCGCAGCACGCCCCATTCCGCCTTGCCCGTGACGGGATCCGCATACAGGCGGCGCAAATGCCGCCGGGCGTTGGCGAAGCGCGGGTCGCGCAGCAGTTCCTGCAGGGTCAAGGGATAGCGGGGCCGCCCGTCGGCCGGCGTGCTGTCGTAGTAGCGGCCCAGCGCGTTGCGGAATTCATGGCCGATGAACAGCAGCTCGCGTTCCTTGTCGCGCCGCGCGGCCGTGGCATGCAATTCGCCGGCCAGCACCAGGCCCACGCCCATGAAGGCCACCAGCATCAGGGTCCAGATGTAGGCGAAACCCGCCGCCCGCCGCCGCACGCTCCTAGAGCTGTTCAAAGGGGATGCCCTCGCGCGTCTTGCCCTTGGCGCCGCTGCGCACGTCGGCCACGCCGCCGATCTCGCCATTCGGCGAAGGGATCAGCTGCCAGGTGGCGCTGGACTCCGTGACGGGGTCCAGCGGCACGCTGCGGAAGTAATGGTGGGTCACCAGGTCGGCCAGCGCGGCCGGGTATTCTCCCTTGTCGGCATAGTATTTATCGAGGCCGCTCCTGAGCACCTGCAGGTTTTCCTTCAGGGCGACTTCCTTCGATTTTTCCACCGAGCCGAAATAGCGGGGGATGGCGATCGTCAGCAGCAGCGAGATGATCGCCAGCACCACCAGCAGTTCGACCAGGGTGAAGCCGCGGCGGATGGTCGTGGTCTGCATGGCGGTCACCATTGGTTGAGCGGCACGCCGTTCAGGCCCGCCTTGGTCGAGCGCGAGGCGACGTCGAACACGTCTTCGCCTTCGCTGGGATTGTCGGGCGGCGAGGCATACGCGCGCTTGCTCCAGCTGTCGGCCGCGCTGCCGGCTTCCCTGGGCTGGAACGGGTCGCGCGGCAGGCGGCGCAGGAAATAGATGTTCTGCTTCGACGGACTGCGCTGGTCGGGCACGCCCTCGACCAGTTCCTCGAGTTTCTTCGGATAGCCCGATGCGCCCAGCGACAGCTTGATGCGGCCATTGTCCGACGCCCGCTTGTAGGCGTCGATCGCCTCGCGCATCTCGATCAGGGCGCTGCGCAATTCCTGCTCCTTGGCCCGTTGCAAGGCCACCTGCGCCATCGGCACGGCCACCGTGGCCAGGGTCGCCATGATGGCCAGGGTGATCATCAGTTCGATGAAGGTAAAGCCCCGCTCTTTCACTGGCCACCTCACTGGCCACCTTTGCCGGACTTGTCGCCTGCCGCGGGTGCCTCGTCGCCGCCCGTCATGGGCGAGCCGGCGCGCACAGGGGCTTGCTCGGGCGCGGCGATGGCCTCCGGCGTGCCGCCCACGCTGGCGCGGCCGCCCACGGACGCCTCGGTGCCGGAATTGAATTCGGCCGTCATCAGGTCGGGGCGGCGGATGCTGCGCAGCAGGCGCGGCGTGATCGACAGCACGATCTCGCTGCGCATGGCGTCGTCCTTCTGGCTGCCGAACAGGCGGTTCAGCACGGGCAGTTCACCCACGCCGGGCACCTTGTTGGCCGTGCCCCGGTCCTCGTCGCTGATCAGGCCCGCCAGCACCTGCGTCTCGCCATCTTTCAAACGCAACACGGTCGAGGCGCTGCGCGTGCCGATCTGGTAAGCCTGCGTGCCCGTCTTGCTGATCACCTCCTTGACGACGTTCGACACTTCCAGGTTGATCTTGATGGCCACCTCGTCGTCCAGGTAGACGTTCGGTTCCACGTCGAGTTTCAGGCCCACGTCGATGTAGTTGACGCTGTCGGAACTGACGCCGTTATTCGTCGTGACGGTAATGACGGGCACGCGGTCGCCGATGAGGATCTTCGCCTTTTCCTTGTTGCGCACGCGGATGCGCGGGTTGGCCAGGATATTGCTGTCGCTGTCCGTCTTGTTGGCGTTGAGGGTGACGCCGCCGATGCCCAGGTTGATATTCTCGCCATTGATGCGGTGCAGGTCCGCCACCTTCAGGCCGCCGAGGCCTCCCGTGCTGCCCGCGACACCGGCCAGGGTCAGGCTGGCCTGGTCGGGCCAGCGCACGCCCAGTTCCATCAGGCGCGTGCGCTTGACTTCCAGCACCTCGACTTCCAGCATCACTTCCGGGTCGGCCAGGTCCTGCACGTTGATGATGCGCTCGGCCATGCGCACCATTTCCGGCGTATCGCGCAGCATGATGATGCCCAGGCGCTCGTCGGTGACGACGTCCTTGGCCTTGAGCAGGGTCTTGATGGAAAACGCCACCGTCTTGACGTCCGCATTGGCGAGGAAAAAAGTGCGTACCACCAGCTGCTGGTAATCCTTCACCTTTTGCGGCGTGTTCGGGTAGATCGTGATCGACTTGTCGCTGGTGACGCTTTGCTCCAGCTGGTTCGCGCCCAGCAGCATGGCAATCGCCTCTTCGATGCTGGTGTCGCGCACGGAGATGGTGGCGCGCAGGGCCGGATCGACTTCCTTGTCGAAGACGAAGTTCAGGCCCGACACCTTGCTGATGAAGTCGAACACGGAGCGCAGGGGCGCGTCGCGAAATTCCAGCGTCACGGGTTTGCGGTAGGCGGCCGCCAGCTTGCCGCCGGCCGGACGGCTTTTGGCCTGCTCGTCGCCGATGCGGCCCTTCAGGGCCAGCGCCTCACGCTGCGCGGGCCGTTCCTGCAGCACCTGGCGCAAGGCTTCCTGCGCCTGCGCGACATTCGCTTCGCCGCCGCGCTGGTAGCTGGCCTGCGCCTCCTGCACCAGCTTGCGGTGCCGTTCATCCTGTGCCACGCCGGCCAGGCCTCGCTGCGCCACGTCGTTGCTGGCGTCCAGCGCCAGCGCCTGCTGGTACAGCGCTTGCGCTTCGGGCAGCTTGCCTTGCTGGCGCAGCGCCTCGGCGCGGCCATTCAGGCTGTTCAGCGCGCGCATCCTGCCGTTGGTGACGGCGATGCGGTACTTGGCATTGGTCGGTTCGGCCTGCGCCGCCTGTTCCAGCAGGGCCAGGCCCTGTTCCGTGCGGCCGGCGCCCAGCATGGCCTGGCCGTCGGTATAGGCCTGGTTGCCGGCGCAGGCGGCCAGCAGGGACAGCATCGGCAGCAGGGTGATGCCAGTACGTGGTGTGCGTCGTTTCAATTGAGGTCCCCTACGGCGAGTGTCTGTTTCAGGTTGAGCGGCAGATAGGTAAATTGCAGGGCGCCCTGCACCACGCCGTCGAAGCGGTAGCGCTCCTCAAGCGTGTCGCCAGGGCGCGCCACCACGTTGCGTTCGCCCGCCTGGAGAAAATAGGCGGCCTTGCCTTCGTCGACGAAACGGCCGAGGAACTGGAAGGGCAAAGGCGGCGGCGCGTTCGCGTCGACGGCGGCGACAGTGCGCGCGGCCTGCGCCGCCTGCTGGTCGAGCATGATCTTTTTCGGCGTCTCCGGCTGCCAGCTTTGCTTGGCGAACAGGGCGGCCGCTTCCTCGTCGTCGAGGCCCCGGCGCGGTTCGATGGCCAGCGCGCGATTGGCCGGCGCAGCGGCCGTGGCTGCGGCCAGGGGCGCTGCCGCCACCCGCTCCACCTGGCGCGGCGTGGCCGTGGCCGGCCCCACGATGCTGCCTTCATCCTCCGGGGCGAAGAGGGCGGCCAGCAAGGTGGCCACGGCGGCGCCTCCCAGTACGGCTTTTTTCATCGGCGCGCCTCCGGCTTCTTGACCAGCAGGATGAACTGGATGCGCGCATCGATCTCGCCCGTCTCGATCTGCTCGCGCTTGAACAGCACGGAGTCGAGCGTCAGCGTGGGCAGCGCCTGCAGGGCGTCGACGATAAAGGCTTGCAGCTGCGCGTATTCGGCTTTTACCGGCAAGGTGATCTGGTAGCGCAAAAAGGCTGTGTTGCCGTCTTCCTGCGGCTTGTAGTCGGCCTTGGCCAGGGTGACGCCGCTCTTCTGCGCCACTTCCAGCAAGGTCTTCAGCTGCTCGGGAATGCTGTCATGCGCGGGCAGGTAGGCGTGAAAGGCGGCCAGGCTGTCCGCGTCGGCATCGAGCGTGACGGGCGTCGGCGGCAGCGCCGCCTGTTTCGCCATCACGGCCAGCTGCGCGCGCAATGGCTGCTGGCGTCCGGCCAGCGCCTCGCCCTGCTGCACGGCGACGGCGGCCAGCACCAGGCAGGCCGCGCCGATGGCGCTGGGCCAGCCCAGGGCACGCCACAGACGCGCCGTTTCCCACGCCAGGCGTGGAGGAAGGCGCAGTTGCAGGTGCGGCCGGGCCACGGGCGTGCCGGCTTTTGACACGGGTTTTATTGCCGCCATTGCGCCTCCAGCTGAAAACGGTAAGGGTGTGCGGGCGCGTTCGCATTCGCGTTACTGTTCATCTCGTGCTTGAGCAGATACACGGAACTGAACATGGGCTGCTGGTTCAGGAAGGCCAGATAGTTGAGCATGTCCTGCGGCGTTTCCGCCTCGGCGGCGATTTTCAGCACGCTGGCGCCATCTTGTCCCTGCTGTGCGTTCAGGTCCAGTCCCAGGAGGGCCACGCGCACGTCGCGCGGCGCCTGCACCGTCCTGACCAGGCGCGTGACGGGCAGGTTGAGCTGGCGCACGGCGGCGGCCACCTGTTTCAGTTCGAGGTCGCGTTCGCGCTGCTGGCTCGCCGAGAGGGGCGCGCGCACGGGACGCGCCGGCTGCAGCTGCGCCAGCTGCGCTTCCAGGCGCCGCGTTTCCTGCGCCTGCACCAGCCAGTACCCGGCGGCCGGCAGCAGCAGCAAGCCGCCCGCCAGGCACAGGGCCAGGCGCCAGCCCTGGAACGTCCGCGCGGCGCCGGGCGGCAGGAATTCCAGGCGGCTCAGGCCCATGCGGCCTCCCGCATCAGGTGGGCGGCGCCGGCCACGGCGATGGGCACGAAGCGTTCCGGCACGTTCGCTTGCGGCACGCCGCTCAAGTCGATCAGGGCCACCTGTTCGATGGCGTCGAGCTGCGGCGCGCGCAAGTTCCAGCGCCGCCACGCCCGGTCCAGTTCGTCGCCCCAGGCGGCGGCGCAGGACTGGCTGTGCAGGGCCGTGATGCGCCCGCCGCCGCCTGTCGCCAGCAGCAGCCGTCCCGCTTCCACCAGGGCGAAGGCGGCAGGTGTGCTACCGGCAGGTTTGCCGCCGGCAATGCTGCGCCAGGCCGGTCCGGCGATCGGTTCGATGGACAGGCAGCGCCGGCCATGCGCGGCGGCCGCGTCCTGCACGCCTTGCAGCAGGGCCGCATCGATGCCGCAGGCCAGGCGCGGCATGCCGTACGGGGCATCGTCGGCGGCCAGGCGCCAGGTCCGCGCGCCTTCGCCATACACGGCGCCGAACTGGCTGTGCAGGAAGCGCTGTGCGCTGCTCCGGTCGAGCAGGGCGCCGCTCCACGGCACCATCAGCATGGCGCACCAGCGGCTGGCCAGGCTGACGGCCAGCGGCACTTTTTTGCCGCCATCGTGTTCGAGCCAGCCGCGCAGGGCGGCCAGCGCCACTTCCCAGCTGGCGTCGGGATTCGCAATCGGCAGGTGGAAGGCGCTGTCTGGCAAGGGACGGCCGGCGCGGCGCAGCACGCCGTGCAGCCCGTGCGGGGCCAGGTGCAGGCACACGGTGGCGCGGGTGACACGTTCAATAAGTGACACGATTGAGCTCCGCTAAAGTGGTTTCGCCGCGCCGCACCAGGTCCAGGCCCGCCTCGCGCGCCAGGCGGAAACCGTTGCGCGCCGCCTCTTCCTTCATCTGGCTCAGGGGCGCGCGCGTGCAGATCATTTCGCGCATCGTATCGCTGAGCATCAGTACCTCGGCGACGGCCTTGCGGCCCTTGTAGCCGGTGCCGCGGCAGTGGCCGCAGCCCTTGCCGGCCATGAATTGCCAGTCCTGCACCTGATGCAGGGCCAGCCCGCTGTCGCGCAGCTGCTGCGCGTCGGCCAGCACCTCGGCGCTGGCGTCGACGGCGCAATGGGCGCAATTGAGGCGCAGCAGGCGCTGCGCCACGATGCCGTTCAGGGCGGCCGCAAAGCTGTAGGCATCGACGCCCATGTGCAGGAAGCGGCCGACCACGTCGAACACGTTGTTCGCGTGCACGGTGGTAAACACCAGGTGGCCCGTGAGCGCGGCCTGTACGGCGATCTGCGCCGTTTCATCGTCGCGGATTTCGCCGATCATGATCTTGTCGGGATCGTGGCGCAGGATGGAGCGCAGGCCGCGCGCGAACGTCAGCCCCTTTTTTTCGTTGACGGGAATTTGCAGCACGCGCGGCAGCCGGTATTCGACGGGGTCCTCGATGGTGACGATCTTGTCGCGCCCCGTGTTGATTTCCGTGATGGCCGCGTACAGGGTGGTGGTCTTGCCCGAGCCCGTGGGCCCCGTCACCAGCAGCATGCCGTGCGGCTTGGCGGCCAGGCGGCGGATCTGTTCGATGGCATCCTCGTTCAGACCCAGGCTTTCCAGGCGCAGCGCCTGCGCCGCCTCCGTCAGCGCGCGCCGGTCCAGCAGGCGCAGTACGGCATCCTCGCCAAAGATATTGGGCATGATAGAGACGCGGAAGTCGATCTCCGCCCCCTTTACGCGCACCTTGAAGCGGCCATCCTGCGGGATGCGGCGCTCGGCGATGTCGAGATCGGCCATCACCTTGATGCGCGAGATGATCTGTTCGGCCATCGCCAGTCCCTGCACCTGGCCCGCCTGCACCAGCACGCCGTCGACGCGGTATTTGATGACCAGGCTGGCCACGTCGCATTCGAGGTGGATGTCGCTGGCCTGGAATTTCAGGGCATCGTAGATGGTGGAGTTCACCAGTTTCACGACCGGGCTGCTGTCTTCGCTGATGCGGATGAGCGAGATGTCCTCGATGCTCTGGTCGAGGCCCGGCACATCATCGCCATGCTGCATTTCCTGCATCGCCTGCTGCACGCTTTCCTGCTGCTGCAGGTAGGCGGCCAGGTCGTCCGGATGCGCCAGCGCCACTGTGAAGGGCGTGGACAGGGCGAAGTCGGCCCATTGCAGCAGGTCTTCGCTGAAGGGATTGCCGATGACCAGCACGGGCGGCGCGTCCGGAACGCCAGGTTGCAGCAGCACGCAGTCGCGCTGGGCGCAATCGGTGTAGGGCAGCAGGGCAAAGGCGGGCAGGGCGGCCTGCAGTTCGGCCATCGTCCAGGCCGGATAGCGGAACAGGGCGGCCAGCTGGCGCAGGAAGACCTCGGGCGGCAGGGCCGCCGTTTCCTGCAGCACGGCCATCTGCGGGCGGCCCTGTTCCAGCGCGCTGGCGTGGGCGCGGCGCAGCATGGCCGCATCGAGCACGGCCCGTTCTTCGTCGCGCGCGTTCATGGCAGCACCTTCACGATAAGGTTCAAGACAAGCTCCCCGCCAGTTCAAAGATCGGCATGTACATCAGCACTACCACGCCGCCGATCACCACGCCGATGATGGTCATCAGGAGCGGCTCGAGCAGGCGCGAAGCCCAGTCCACCCAGCGGGCGAATTCCTCGTCGTGGAATTTTGCCGAACGTTCCAGCATGTCGCCCAGGCGGCCCGTGTTCTCGCCCACCTTCAGCAGCGATTGCGCCACCGGCGTGGCCATGCCGGCCTGTTCCAACGCGGTGGAAAACGGCATGCCTTCCTGCACCGCGCGGCGCGCCTGCGCCAGCTGCTCCTGCTGCGCCGGCAGCAGCATGGGGCCGACCATGGCCAGCGCCTTGTGCAGCGGGATGCCCGCGTGCAGCAGCAGGCTCAGGGCGCGGTAGAAGCGGGCCAGGCGGAATTCCGCCGCCTTGTCCGCCAGTACGGGCAGGCGCAAGAGGCGCAGCACCAGCGCCACGCGCATGGCGCGGTTGGCGATGCCGAAGACCACGGCACCCACCGCCGCGGCCAGCGCGCCGGCGCACAGCAGCGGATGGGCGGCCAGGGTCTGGCCAAAGCCGAGCAGCATCTGCGACATCCAGGGAATTTCGCGGCCCGAGCTTTCGTAGACGACGCTGAATTTGGGCACCACGTAGCCGAGCAGGAACAGGGTCACCAGGCCGCCGACGACGAGCAGCATGCACGGGTAGATGGCGGCGGAAATGAGTTTTTTGCGGATGGCGTCGAACTGCAGCTGGTAGGCGACGAAGCGCGCCAGCGCCTCGGGCAGGTTGCCCGAGCGTTCGGCCGCGTGCACGGTGGCGATGTAAATGTCGGGGAAGATATCGGGGAAATCGGCCAGGGTGTCGGAAAAGCTTAGGCCCTGCTGCAGGGTGAGCACGATGGCGGCCAGGATGGCCCGGGCGCCCGGGCGCGTTTCCTTGTTGTGCAGGGTGGCCATGGCCTCGCCCAGGTTCAGGCCCGCTTCGAGCAGGGCCAGCAGCTCCTGGCTGAATTGCAGCAGGGGCAGGCCCTGTTTGCCGGGGCGCAGCGCGGCGCCCGCATCCTGCGCGGCGCCGGCATCGACGGCCAGCACGCGCCAGCCGCCGCGCACGGCCGCGCGGATCGCCTCGGCCTCGCTGGCGGCGTCGATGGCCAGCGCCTGGCTGCCCGCCGGGCCCTGCACCTGGAGGTGGAACTGCATGGCCGGCTCAGGCGAGCATGGCGGCAGGCGTAAAAATGGACAGGCTGGAATGGGGGAAAGCGCGTGCGGACAAGGTCGAAGTAGGCATCGGTCAGGAACCATCCAAAAAAAAGTTCAATTCGTCGCGGGTACCGGCAGCAGGCAAGAGGCAATCACTGCCTCAGGGTAGACTGGAATTGCCAGGAAATCAATCGTGCCGTGCGGTGGATGCGGGCGACTGGCGGCAAACCGGCCTGCCGCCCGCATGTTCAGCCGCTTACTGGGTAACCAGGCTGACCTTGTCGATCACGAACGAGGTTTGCAGCGACGCATCCTCGGTCGCGGCAAACGACAGTTGCACGGTCTGGCCCTTGTAGGCGATCAGGTCGAACGTGCGGATCTGGTAGCCGGCCGCCTTGTTCACGTTCGAGTACGAGGCCAGGGTGCCCAGCACCGTGCCGGCGCTGTTCTTCACGGTGACGACCAGCTTGTCGTACACGGTATTGCCCGTTTCTGCCGTGTCGATATGCAGCGCGAAGGTCAGGCTGGCGGACGTGGCGGTGGCCGGAATGGCCACGCTTTGCGTCAGCGATTCGCTGGCCGTGACGCCATTGCCGCCCAGCCAGGCGTACTTCGTGCCTTCGTACGCTGCTTGCCCCGTAAACGTGCCGATGGCGCCCGTGGTGCCGCTCCAGCCCGTGGCGCCGGCTTCGAAGCCGCCGTTCGTCACGCGTTCGGTGGCGCTGCTGGTGCCCACCGTCAGCGTGGCGTTGTTCGACGTGGCCGTCACGGCGGGCGACGAGGAATCCGTCACCGTGGCCTTGAAGACGGCGCCGCTGTCGGCCGCCACGGCCGTGAAGCTGTAGGCCGGCGACGTGGCGCCGCTGATCACGGCGCCGTTGCGGTACCACTTATAGGTGTACGGCGCCGTGCCGCCGCCCGCGCCCACGGCGAACGAGGCGGTGGCGCCCGGTGCGACGGTGATGCTGGCCGGCTGGCTGGTGATGGTCACCGCGCCGCCCGTCGTCGATTCATCGACGTCGGTACCCACGTTGATGGCCGCATATGCGCGCTTGACGGCGATCGATTCCGCGCTGCCCACGCCATACAGTTCCTCGGCTGCCTGCAGCACCTTGTTGCGCGCGTCGGCATAGTTGGTCGACGAGGTGAACTTGGTGGTGGCGGCCTTGAACCAGATGCGGTAGGCCTTGTCGCTGCCGATACCGGTCATGGCCAGCGGGCTTTTGTTCAGGTAGGAGCTGTAGTAGTCGCTGCTGGACGTGGAATTCGAGCCTTGCGACAGGAAGTAGAACATGCGGTTGTTCGGGCCGCTGCTGTAGTGGACGTCGAGGTTCTTGATGGTGCTGCTCCACGCATTCGGGCTGCTGCCATCCTTGCTCGGCTTGTACAGCCAGCGCAGCGGCTGGCCGTTCTTGGCGATCTCCTTGCCCGTCATCCAATCGTTGCCCGTGTTGGGAATCGTGGTGCCCGTGCCGCCGGCGCGCGCATACGCTTCCACCATCTCGCCGGCGATGTCCGAGCTCGATTCGTTCAAGCCGCCCGACTCCTGCGAGTAGATCAGGCCCGAGGTGGCGTCCGTGATGCCGTGGCCCATCTCATGGCCGATCACGTCGATGGAGCCGAGGTTGTTGAACGAGCTGCCGCCGTCGCCGATGTACATGCATTTGCAGTTGCCGTCGTAGTAGGCGTTGTCGTAGGCCGTGTTGACGTGGGCGGCGATGTGGGTGGCCGTGTTGTTGCCGTCCAGGCTGGACCAGCCCAGCACGTTCTTGTGCGTGTCGTAGGTGTTCATCAGGCCCCACATCGCATTGACGGCCGCCGTCTGGCCGTTGGCGTTGGTGGTGCTGCCGCCGTTGATGTATTGCTGGCCGTCGCCCCAGGTATTGCTGGTGTTGCTGTACACGCTGCCCGAGGTGGTGCCGTGGTTGGCATTCGTGATGGCCATGCCGCCGAAGCTGCCGCCCGTGCCGCGGCTGGGGTCCTTCATGGTGTAGGTGCTGCCCGTGAGCGTGGTGTTGAGCGGCACCTGGCCGTTGTACTGGCTGTTGCCGATGCCGGCGACGGTTTTCAGGGCTTTCCATTGACGCAGGATGCGGCCATCCTTGGCGCTGACGACGGTGTCGTAGTAGACGGGCTTGCTGCCGCTGATCATGCGCGTCTGCACCAGATAGGCCAGCTCGTAGTGATCGACCACGTCCTGCACGTCGAGGGCGTTCAGCGCGGCTTCCGACTTGTTCTCGGCGCCGGCCACGCGCACGGTTTTCATGACGGGGTAGATCAGCAGCTGCGCATGCGGCGGCACATGGTCGACGGCCTGCACGCCGATGCTTTTCACGGCGGCGGCGATGGCAGCGGCGGCGCTGACGGCCGGCGTGGTGTCGATATCGGTGGTGGCGCTGCGGGTGACGGCATTGACGCCGCCGCTGCCGAGGCCCGACGCGCGGTCCGACACGGATTCGCTGACGATGTCGCCGGCGCTGTTGCTGACCACTACCGTCTCGGAACCGAAGACGGGCAAGCCCTTGTAGGTGTGCTGTACGCGGCTCACGCGGGTGCCGCTGACGCCCGGATGCTGGGCGCCGACGGCAAAGCCATGCTCGGTATTCAGGCCGCGGCTGCGCGCCTGCGCGGCCAGCTTGTTGACCAGGCTGGCGGTCTCTTGTGGAGAAGCCAGGGCGACCGGCGCAGCCATCAGGGTCTGTGGCAGCGGCGTGGCGGCGTCGGCCGTGGTGGCCATCAGCGGCAAGGCGGCGATGGATGCGGCAACTATCGTCAAACGTAAATTCATTTCTGCTCCATGGTATCGGTTAAGGAAATGGTGAATGAGCTGGCCGCGATGCCTGATGGCCACCCCGGCGCGCCTGGCGGCGGGCGGATAGCCTGCCGTTTTGTGGTGGCATGACGCCGGGTAGGGGGACACTAAACTTGTCGATATCGCCATGTCAAAAAATTCAAGAAATGGGTCACTACGCGAATTTTTGTTAAGAATTGAACATTTATCGGCGTCGTATCGTTGGAAAGTTTGATCTACCACAAGCTGCAACTTTTGTTTTGGACTACTTCCCCTATTGGCGCGCTCTGTTGGAAAAACACTGTTGCCTTTTCTAAATATTGCGATCTACACTAGCTCTTCGCGTTGCCCCCAGCGGAGCATGCGAAAACAAAAAAAGCGCACGCGGCAATGACCGCGTCCAGATACAGCGCATCGGGAAAAAAATCGGGAGTTTCACATGACGTCAGTTCTGTTTTCTGCTATTGGTTTCAGCCATTTCCCCTCTGGAGCGGCACTCATGCTGCATCCGCCTTCCTAGGCGCCGCTAGCCGGCTCTTCCCCCGCGAGGGGGGGCTTTTCAGCGAGTCCGACCGCGCCACCCGGCGCGGCCGCTGGCGCAGTGCATCTTTTTTTCAGGAAGGGTTGCCGGCTCCTGGTGCGTGCACCGGAATCACCGGCCCGAAGAACTATGCTTTCGATAGCGACCAAAGTGGAACAGATCGTGATGGAATCGGCCTTTCTCAGCGAGGGATTGGGCCGGGGCTTGCTGAACCTGTCGGAACTGGCGCGCCAGCTGCAGCCGCAATTGCAGAGCGACCTATGGAAACCGGTGGGGCAGGCCGCCGTGGTGATGGCGCTGCGCCGTCTGGCCGAGCGGATGCCGCAGCAGAAATGCGGCGAGATCGTGCTGGCGCACCGCGCGGGTGAACTATCCACGCGCAGCGAATTGATGGTATTTACCTACCGCTATTCCGACCAGACGTATGCCTGCCAGCGTCAGTTGCTGGCGCTGGCAGCGCCCCAGCGGGGCACGTTCATCACTATTACGCGCGGCGTCAACGAGGTGATGGTGATCTGCAGCCGTACGCTGCATGCGCTGGTGGAAGAGGTGTTCGGCGAAGAGCAGGAACTGGCGCGCCTGGAGCGGGTGACGGCCGTGACCCTGCACCTGGCCGCCGAAACCTGCTATACGCCGGGCGTGTATCACGCCATCCTCAAGCGCCTGGCCTGGGAGCGCATCAACCTGATCAACATCATTTGCACGTATACGGAGCTGACCTTGCTGCTGGAAGCGTCGCAGACGGGCGCGGCCTTTTCCGTATTGTCGAAAATCGTGGCGCAATGAAAAAGGCTCTGTCCCCGCCAAGTAGGGGAAGTCCGGGAATCTTCCTGTATCCCTGCTGTCTGACTGTACATCGCAGACAAACGGGAGCCTTCCATGCAGACCGGCCAATGGAAAACCTTCATCGCCCAGTTCGCCGCACTGAACCGTCGCCAGCGCCTGGCGGGTATCGCTCTGCTGCGAGGAAGCGCACCGCGGGACGCTGCCGCGGTACTCGTCGAAAACGTGGCCCGGCAGCGCTTGCACTGTCCTGCCTGCAAGAGCAATCATGCTCACCGGCATGGCCATGCGCACGGACTGCAGCGCTACCGTTGCGTGCCGTGCGGCCGCACCTTCAATGCGCTCACCGGCACGCCGCTGGCGCGCTTGCGCCATAAATCACTGTGGCTCGATTACGCCGATTGCCTGCTGGCATCCGATTCCGTGCGCAAAGCGGCGTTACAGCTGGGCGTGCACCGCAACACCACCTTTCGCTGGCGCCACCGGTTTTTATCGTTGGCAAAAACGGACCGGCCGCATTGCCTGCATGGCATTGCTGAAGCGGACGAATTGTATGTGCTCGAATCGGAAAAGGGATCGCGACATCTGACCCGTCCGGCGCGCCGCCGGGGCGGTCATGCCCGCCAACGTGGCATTTCCGATGAGCAGGTCTGCATCCTGGTGGCGCGCGACCGCACGGGGCAGACCCTCGATTTCGTCACGGGAAAAGGAGCGCTGACGCAGGCGCAGGTGCGCCATTATTTGTTGCCCATGATCGACAAGGATATCCTGTTGCTCACCGATGGCCATGCCGCCTACCGGGCTTTTGCAAAGGAGGCGGGGATCAGCCACGAGGCCGTCAATTTGCGCGCAGGCATCCGGGTGCAGGGCGCCGTGCATGTGCAGCACGTCAATGCCTATCACAGCCGCCTGCGGGAATGGCTACGC
>NZ_JBWBYV010000018.1:0-135840 GCF_056174685.1 Janthinobacterium sp. BHSEK | reverse complement strand
GGCCTGAGGCCGTCCCCAACACCTTTGCCCCGGCCGCCGCCACTGTCGCGCAAATCTGGCGGGCGGACCTGGACGACACAGGCTGGGATCGCTTCCAGCATGTGCTAAGCCAGGACGAGGAGGACAAGGCCAAGCGTTACCGCACCGCCCGGCTGGCCGCACACTACCGGCGCTGCCGCAGCATCTTGCGGCTGCTCCTGGCCGGCCATGCCGGCCTGGACCCGGCGCAGATCGTGTTGCGTTACGGCTGGGCGGGCAAGCCGGAGGCGGTGGGTATGTCGGGTCACTTCAATGTGTCGCACACGGATGGCCGTTCTCTGATCGCGCTCTCGCCGCATCCGGTCGGGATCGATATCGAAAACACTGCGCGCGAGCACATACGGATGGAAGAACTGGTCCACCTGATATGTCATTCCGATGAGCAGGCAGCGCTGGCGGCACTGTCGCCAGCGCTGCGCCAGCGCTTTCTTTACCGTCTGTGGGTGCAGAAGGAGGCTTATTGCAAGGCGCTGGGAACGGGATTGCAATCCGACCTGCGCAGCTTGCGCTTCGAGCCAACAACGACGGCTGGCGTGGCGCGCGTGCGTGATGCGGCGCATCCTGACGCCGGTGTCTATTTTGTCCGCTCCTGGTGCGAGCGTGACGCCGGCGTCGCCAGTCTGTGCCTGCCGCTGTACGGCGGCGCCATCGTGACCCGGCGGCTGGCGCCGCACGATTGCGCCGAAGCGATGCCGGCGTGATGGCGCGGTTCTCCCAGCCGAGCAGCAGGAGGTAACCCATCTCTATTCGTGCTGTGTAAGCTGGCTGCACGCGCGTAGAAAGATGTTCTTGAGTTACTTGAGCATGGAAAAATGATGGTCTTGAAGTCGGGTGCTATTCATTAGTCACCGGAGCTTAAGTGAATGCATTGCATAGCGTTGTTTTGAGGGCCGGAACAAAAAAAATGTATATGGAAGTGACTATGCAATGTAGACTATGCGTCCACTTTCCAATCAATATGCGCTGTTTAAGGTAATAATTCCTGTTCAACGTCTAAGGGGAGATGCTTGCTGGCGAGCGCCAGCAAGCTATTGCATTTGTCTATTATGAAATGCCGCTCAATGTATTTGGGCGGCATTTTTTTGTCTGTGATGTGAAAGGCCTGTTATGGCGTCAGAGAAACAACCGCTAGTTTCCATTGTCATGGCCACGTATAACCGGAGCAATATCCTCGGCTATGCGATTCAGTCGGCCCTCGCCGGCACCGTACAGGATTGGGAACTGATCGTCGTCGGCGATTGCTGCACCGACGATACCGCTGAGGTGGTCGCCGCGTTTGCCGACGCACGTATCCGCTTTGTGAATCTGCAGACCAATTACGGCGAGCAGACGGGGCCAAATAATATGGGCGTCAGCCTGGCGCGTGGCACCTATCTGGCATTCCTGAATCACGATGATTTGTGGCTGCCCGATCATTTGCAAACCAGTATCGATCTTCTCGAGCGCACCGGTGTCGACCTGGTCTTTGATCAAGGGCTGGGGATCGGCATGTCGGGAGATCACATCGAGGGGGCGCTAACTGCCGAACTGAGTGCCTATCGTCCGTGGATGAACGTGCCGGCTACCTTGTGGGTGATGCGGCGTGAACTGGCCTTGGAAATTGGTCCATGGCAACCATCTTGGGAGCTGCGTTGCTGGCCATCGCAGGCGTGGCTGCACCGCGTGTATCGTGCGGGGCGGCCGATGCTGGCCCAGCCCCGTATCGGCGCCATCCTGATCCAGTCTGGCAGACGCAGCAATGCGTACCTTGAGCGGCAGCACAGTGAACACGCGTTCTGGTGGGAGCACATGCAAAATCCCGTGAATATTTTACAAGCTGTCGCAGCAATTTGTGGCAAGCTGAGTCGTGAACGCTACATTTCTCCGATCCAGTGTGCAGTGCTTGCCGCGAAAGCTTTGCTACGACGAATCTTTTATTTATTGGGGCTATGGCCACCACAACCGATCTATTGGCTCAGGTATTGGCGGAAAGGCGCATTTCTACGTGAATTGCGCCGCCGCCGGGGATTGAAGGACCTGCCGCGGCGATAGATAATACCGTTGTAATACATAAGAGCATTTTTATAAAAATTTCTAGGGGTAGATCTGGTGGCTGAGAAAGATAACTGGTTGTTGGCTGGCGCGAAACAGGATGGCGAAAGCATTACCAAGGAATGGAAGCCGACGGCGCCGTCCTTGATCGATGGCGTGATCTTCCAGGAAATCAAGCCTGTGTTGACGGCGTACGGCAGCCTGACTGAGATTTTCCGTACTGAATGGGTACCCGATGCGGCGCAGATCGGCCAGATATTCGCCTCGACCCTGGAGCCGGGCGGACTGAGCGCCTGGCATGCGCATGCCATCACGACGGACCGCCTGTTCGTGGCGGCGGGCCAGATGCGCGTGGTGCTGTACGACGCGCGTGCGGATTCGCCGACCTTTGGCATGCTCAACGAATTCAAGCTGGGCACCAGGCGTCCCGGCCTGCTCGTCGTGCCGCCGCGCGTCTGGCATGGCGTGCAGAATTATTGCGGCACGCCGGCCATCCTCGTCAATGCGGTGGACCATGCGTATCGCTATGATGCGCCGGACCACTGGCGCGTGCCGGCCGATTCGGACACGGTACCCTATCGCTTCTCCAATGACAGGCATGGGTGAGATGCCCGGGCCGGCTGAACGATGCGCCTGACTCGTCTCGCGGGTTTTTCAGCCGGCCCCATTTTGTCGCTGCTGTGCAGCCTTGCCACCGTGCCTGCCGTGGCCTGGCTGTTTCCGCCTGCCGACATCGGCAGGCTGGATTTCTTCATGACAGCGTGCACGGTGGCCGGTTTGTTGCTGTCGCTGGGGCTGGACAAGGCCTTCCTGCATGAATACCACTACAGCACGAGTCGTAGCGGCCTGCTGAAAGCATGTTTGCTGCCGGCCGTGCTGCTCGCGCCCGTGGCCTTGGCCGTGATACTCGTATTTGCGGCGCCGGTAGCGCAACTGTTATTTGATGTGGCGCAACCTGCATTGGCCATTCTGTTTGCAGCCGGCATGCTGAGCGCCCTGGCCAATCGCCTGATCGCGCAGCTCTTTCGCATGCAGGAGCGCGCCTGGGTATTCGGCCTGGCGCAGGTGTTGCCGAAAATGTCGCTGCTGGTGCTGCTGCCTGTTTTGTGGTGGGACCCGCAGCGCAATTTCGTGCACCTGGCGAGCTTGGTCGTGGCCACCACCTGGATGGTCACCTTATGGCTGCTGTGGCATGCGCGCATATCGCTGGCGCAGGCCTGGCGCGCCGCCGTAGACCGGGTGCTGCTGCGGCGCCTGCTTGCCGAAGCGGGGCCCCTGCTGGTGAGCGCCATTGGCTACTTGTCCATGCTGTCGGCCGGCATGGGCTTGCTGCGTTTCTTTGCCGGCTTTGACGAGCTCGGTATTTATGCGCTGGCCATGCGCGTGGCCGCCGGTGCCTGGCTGGTGCAATCGATTTTTACGATAGTCTGGGTGCCGCAAGTGCACAAATGGGCCGCCGCCGGCGGTGACCTGTCGAATATTGCGGCCATTTGCCGCCATGCACAGGCCATCGTGGTAGTGGGTTTTTGCCTGGCCGGCGCCCTGGCCTGGCTGATCGGATGGGTCTTGCCTCGCAACTACCATGGCGTTGCGTACCTGGCGGTGGCTACCGTGGGCCAGCCCCTGTTGTATGCCCTGGCGGAAGTGACCGGCGTCGGCATCAATCTGGCCCGCCGTCCTGCATTATCGATCGCGGCCTTCGCGGCAGGCTTGCTGGGCACGCTGCTGGCCGGCGCCGTGCTGGTGCCGCGCTGCGGCGCCACGGGGGCTGCCGTGGCGCAGCTGCTGGGTTTCCTCGTGTATTTTGTCGCCAGGACGGAACTGGGCATGCGCGTCTGGCGCCCGCTGCCGCGCCGTCCCATCTATCCCGGCATCGTCTTCTTGTCGCTGCTGGCGGCGGGCCACGCGTTTTTTGCCCAGCGCCTGGGGCCGCTTGCACCGCTCGCATGGTGCGTGTTGCTCATTGCCGCATTGCACATCTACAGGCCTGCGCTGTGGGCTGCCTTCAGGCTGATCAGGCCTGTCCGGCGGCAGGGCTGACAGCGTTTGCCGCCCGTTGCCGTATTGCGCTTTCCTCGTCACTGCGCTTACAATGAGAATAATTCTCATTTATATTGATGTGCCTGCCGTCTCGCTGGCCATCGACCACAGGAAGGGTATCGTGAGCACCGCCGAGTTAGCGCTACAGCAGCAAGTCAGCAGTCTGTACACCGACCACCACCGCTGGCTGCGTGGCTTGTTGCGCCGTAAGCTGGGCAATGCCTGCGATGCGGCCGACCTGGCGCACGACGTGTACCTGCACCTGATGAAGACGGGCAGGGTGCCGCCGGCCGGGGAGTCGCGCCGCCACCTGACGCAGATCGCCAACGGCATGGTCATCGACCTGTACCGCCGCCGCCAGATCGAGACGGCCTACCTGGAAGTGCTGGCCCTGGTGCCCGAGTCGCTGGCGCCGTCCGAGGAGGAGCGCGCGCTGGTGATCGAGGCGCTGACGGAAATCGATGCGGTGCTGCACCGCTTGCCCGCCAAGGCGCGCAAGGCCCTGCTGCTGTGCAAACTCGACGGCCTGAGCTACCGCGACATCGCCGCCGAATTGCAGGTGTCGGTCTCGTCCGTGGAAAAATACATCGCCGCCGGTTTGCTGGCCTGCTACCAGGCCTTGCACGCGCCGGACGCCTGAGCCATGGATGCGGTGATTGCGCCCGCCATCGTGCAGCAGGCGGCCCAGTGGATGGCGCGCCTGTGGTCCGATGACGCCAGTGACGAAGACCGGGCTGCCTGTGCCCGCTGGTGCGCCGCCCATCCGCACCACGACCTCGCCTGGCAGCGTTTGCAGGCGTTCGAGGGCAAGCTGCACAGCGTGCCGCGCGATGCGGCCCGGCACGCGCTGCGGGAACCGGCACCGGCCGCCTACCTGAACCGCCGCCGTGCCCTGAAACTGCTGGCCGTGCTGCTGCCCGTGGGCGGCATGCTGTATGCGGCGCGCGGCACGGATGCCTGGCAAGTGGCCACGGCCGGCCACGGCACGGCCACCGGCGAGATCCGCGAGATTATCTTGCCTGACGGCACGCGCGTCATGCTGGCCTCGGCTTCCGCCATCGACGTGCGCTTCGACGCCAGCGAGCGCCGGCTGATCCTGCGCAGCGGCGAAATCCTCGTCACCACGGCCCACGATCCGGCGCAGCGGCCGTTCCGCGTGCAGGGACGCCACGGCACGGTACGGGCGCTCGGTACGCGTTTTACTTTGCGGCAAGATGAGCACACGTCGCGCGTCGCCGTGTTCGAGGGCGCCGTCGAGATACGCCTCGCGCATGCGCCCGGCAACGCCGTGGGCGTCGCCACGGGCTACGGCGCCATCTTTTCGGCCGACATCGTGCAGTCTGCCGCTCCCGTGCCGGCCAGCGCGGCGGCCTGGAGCAAGGGCGTGCTGGTGGCCGACAACATGCGCCTCGATGCCCTGGTCGCGGAACTGGCCCGCTACCGCCCCGGCCTGCTGCGCTGCGATCCGGCCGTGGCCGGCTTAAGCGTCAACGGCGTGTTTTCCCTGCGCGACACGGACCGCGCGCTGCACAACCTGGCGCTGGCCTTGCCCGTGCAAATCGTGGCGCGCACGCGCTACTGGGTGACGCTTCAAGCCACTCCCCAGGCCGCTGCCTGACAATTGCGCGGGGCCGATTGAGGGTTTTGCATTCTCGTTCGGGATATAGGGTGAGAGCCACCCTTATCCATCGACCTTATGCACGTTCTTTCCCATGAGTAGCCAAAGCAGCCAAGCCGGCCCGATCCGCCGGATACTGCACCCCATCCGCGGGCGCCTGATCGTCGCCGCCGTGCTGGCCGGCACGGGTTCCATGCTCACCCTGGTGCCGATGGCCGGCATCGCGCGGATCGCGCACATCGCCTTTGCCCCTGCGCAGGCGCACGGCGATATCTGGCCCATCGTCATTGCCAGCGTCGCTTGCCTGTTCCTCGGCATGGCGCTGATGTCGCTGGGCGAGTTGGCCGCGCATCTGGCCGACAACCGCCTCACCCATCAGCTGCGCCTGCAAGCCATGCAGCGCCTGGGGCAGGTGCCGCTGGGCTGGTTCACCAGCCGGGCCTCGGGCGAGGTCAAGCAGGCGATGCAGGACGACATCAACACCCTGCACAGCCTCACCGCGCATTTTTATACGACGACGGGGCGCGCCGTGGGCGCCATCGCCATTTCCGTCATGTATCTGTTCGCCATGGACTGGCGCCTGGCCCTCGTCGCCATCCTGCCGTTTCCCGGATTTTTCCTGTTCTTCGGCCGCGCCATGCAGGCCAGCAGCGGCAATATGGCGCAATTCGTCGCCGGCATGGGGCGCATCAACAATGCCGTGGTGGAGTTCGTCAACGGTATTCCCGTGGTCAAGGCCTTCGGCGCCACGGGACGCGCGCATGGCAGCTACCGCGCGGCCGTCGATGCGTTTGCCGACGCGTTTGCCGCGTTTACGCGGCCGCTGGTCGGTTCGATGGCCAATGCCAATGCGCTGATCGCGCCCGTCGCCGTGCTGGGCGTGGTGGTGCTTGCTGGCACCGTGTTCGTGGCGCTGGGAGCGATGGCGCCCGTGGATATCCTGCCGTTCGCCCTGGTGGCGCCGGGCATTTCCGCGCCCATGCTGCTGCTCCATTATCTGACCCACGACCTCAATAACGCCACGGGCGCGGCCCAGCGCGTACTGGCCTTGCTCGATACGCCCGTGCTGGCGCAGCCGGCGCCCGGCCAGCAGCAGTTGCCGAACGGCACCGAGATCCGCATGGAAGGCGTGGGCTATGCCTACGACGGACAGAACAAGGTGCTGTCCGGCATCAACCTGATCTTGCGCCCCGGCACGGTGACGGCCATCGTCGGCGCCTCCGGTTCCGGCAAGTCGACGCTGGCGCGCCTGCTGCTGCGCTTTTTCGACCCGACCGAGGGGCGCATCACCGTCGGCGGCGTCGACCTGCGGCACATCGCCACGCCCGAGCTGTACCGGCGCATCGGTTTCGTGCTGCAGGAAGTGCGCTTGATCCACGCCAGCGTGCGCGAGAACATCGGGCTGGGCCGGCCTTCGGCCAGCTTGCGGGAGGTCGAAGACGCGGCGCGCCTGGCGAACATCCACGAGCGCATCCTGGCCTTGCCGCGCGGCTACGATTCCGTCATCGGCGAGGATGCGCTACTGTCCGGCGGCGAGCTGCAGCGCGTGAGCATCGCCCGCGCCGTGCTGCTCGATCCAAACGTGCTGGTGCTCGATGAGGCGACGGCCGCGGCCGATGCAGAAAACGAGGTGGCGATCCAGGATGCGCTGTCGCGCTTTGCCCAAGGCCGCACCCTGCTGGTGATCGCGCACCGGCTCGACACCATCATGCATGCCGACAACATCATCGTCGTCGAGAACGGCGCCATCGCCGAGCAGGGCAGCCATGCCGGCCTGCTCGCCCACCAGGGCCGCTATGCGCGATTGTGGGCGCTGGGCGGCTATCAGCCATCCTCCGACGAAGTGGAGCCCCCATGCTGAAGACATTCATTCAACTGCTGGGCGACGATGCGCCCGTGTTCCGCCGCTATGTTGCCATGGCGCTCGCGTATGGCGTACTCAGCGGTTTGACGATCACGGCGCTGGTGCTGGCCCTGGGCCGCCTGCTGGCCGGCGACGCCGGCGGCGCGGCCCTGTGGCTGCTGGTGCTGCTGGCCGGGCTGGTCGTCTGCTGGGCCTGGCGGCGCCAGGTGGAAAAAGCCGGTGTGCGCGTGGGCGTGACCGTGCTGCAAGGGGCGCGCCAGCGCCTGGGCGACCACGTGGCGCGCCTGCCCGTCGGCTGGTTCACGCCGGAGAACACGGCAAAACTGGGCCATGTCATCACGCAGGGCATGATGAACGTGGCGCAGCTGCCCGCCCACGTATTGACGCCCGTGATCTGCGGCGCCGTCACGCCCGTGGTATTGCTGGCCGCGCTGTTTGCGCTGCACTGGCAGCTGGGCGTGATGGCGCTGCTGGCGCTGCCCCTCCTGGCGGGTACCTTGCGGCTCACGGCGCACCTGGGCCAGCGCGCCGACGACGCTTATCACCGCCATTTTGCCCGGACCAGCCAGCGCCTGGTCGAGTTTGCGCAAGCGCAATCCGTCTTGCGCGCCTTCCATGGTAACGGCGATGGCGGCGGCACGCGCCTCCTGCAGCAAGCGATCGACGGGCAGCGCCACGCGGGCACGCGGCTGATCTATCTGTCGGCCTTGTCGTCCGTGCTCAACGCCTGGGCCGTGCAAGCCGTCTTCGCCGCCTTGCTGGCCGCCGCCGCGCTATGGCTCGATAGCGTGCTGGGCGGTGCAGCCGCTGCGCCGGACGCCATCGCCGTCATCGTGGCCTTGCTGCTGCTGGTGCGCTTCGTCGACCCGCTGCAGGAAGTGGCCAGCTACGGTGAAGTGCTGCGCGGCGCGCGCGGCCCGCTCGATGCGGCGCGCGATATTTTCGCCGTGCAGCCGCTGCCGGAAGCAGGCGGGCCGCAGGCGCCGCGCGATGGCGCGGTCGAGCTGCGCAAGGTGCACTTCCGCTATGCACAGGACCAGCCCGACGTACTGACGGATATCAATCTGCAGATTGCGCCCGGCAGCATGACGGCGCTGATCGGCGCTTCCGGCTCCGGCAAGACGACCCTGGTGCGCCTGGTCGCGCGCTTCTTTGACGCCAGCCAGGGCGCGGTGCTGGTGGGCGGCGTCGACGTGCGGCACATGTCCAGCGAACAATTGGCAGGGCAGATCAGCCAGATCTTCCAGGACAGCTATCTGTTCCAGGGCAGCATCGGCGATAACATTCGCATCGGCAAGCCGGGCGCCACCGATGCCGAGGTGCTGGACGCGGCGCGCCAGGCGGGCGTGGCCGAAATCATCGCCCGCCTGCCGCAGGGGCTGGCTACGCCAGTGGGCGAGGGCGGCGCGCGCCTGTCCGGCGGCGAACGCCAGCGCATCGCGATCGCCCGCGCGCTGATCAAGGATGCGCCGATTCTGCTCGTCGACGAGGCGACGGCCGCGCTCGATGCGGAAAACCAGGCCGCCATCGCCGGGGCGCTGGCGCGGCTGCGCGGCAAGCGCACGGTGATCGTCATCGCGCACCAGTTGTCGACGGTGGCCATGGCCGACCGGATCGTCGTGCTCGATGGTGGCACGATCCGCGAGCAGGGCGCGCCAGCCGCCTTACTGGCACAGAACGGCCTGTATGCGCATTTCCTGGCCCAGCGCCGGGCGGCCAAGGGCTGGCGCATCGCCTCCGCCGCACAGCAGCCATGAACGGGATGACGATTTGATACAGGCGCGTCTGTTTTTCGTCTTCCTGCTGCTGTGCGCCGCCTCGCTGCTGGTGGGCGCGCGGCAGATGGAGTGGGCGCAGCTGCTGTCGCCATCGTTGTCTTCCGGCGCGCTGTCAGGTGATACGTGGCTGACGCTGACGGCCAGCCGCCTGCCCCGCCTGGCGGCGCTGGTGCTGACGGGCGTGGGCCTGTCCGTCTGCGGCGTCATCCTGCAGCACATCGTGCGCAACAAATTCGTCGAGCCGGCCACGTCGGGCGGCCTCGACGCGGCCAAGCTGGGCATCCTCGTCGCGCTGACCGTGGCGCCAACGGCGGGCACGGCGGGCAAGATGGCGTTCGCGCTGGTCTTCTGCCTTGTCGCCAGCCTCGTGTATGTGGCCTTGATCCGCCGCATCCGTTTCAAGAACACGATTCTGGTCCCCGTCATCGGCCTCGTGTATGGCGGCGTGCTCAGCGCCGTGGCCGAGTTCTATGCCTACCGCCACAACATCCTGCAAAGCATGCAGGGCTGGCTGCTCGGCGATTTCTCGAAAATCGTCCAGGGCAACTATGAAATCATCTACCTGGTCCTGCCCATCGTTGCCCTCGCGTATCTGTACGCGCAGCGCTTTACGGTGCTGGGCATGGGCGAGGGGCTCGCGACCAGCCTGGGCCTGAACTATGCGGCCACGGTGGCGCTGGGCCTGATGCTGGTGGCCGTCACGGTGGCGGCCACGGTGATCACGGTAGGGGCCATCCCGTTTGTCGGGCTGGCCATCCCCAATCTGGTGGCCTTGCACTACGGCGACAACCTGGGCCGCACCCTGCCCATCGTCGCCCTGTGCGGCGCCTCGCTGCTGCTGGCCTGCGACATCGCCGGGCGCCTGCTGATCTACCCGTTCGAAGTGCCGATCGGCCTGACGGCGGGCGGCGTGGGCGGGGTGCTGTTCCTCATGCTGATCATCCGGGGGCGGCGATGATCAGCATCCTCAGGCAGCGCACGCTCTGGCTGGCCGTGTTTGTCCTGGCGCTGGCTTTCCTCTTCCTCGGCGCCAATTTCGACCTCGATTACATCATCCCGAAGCGCCTGGCGCGCCTGGCCGCCATCGCCATCGGCGGCGTCTGCGTGGCCGTGTCGTCGATCGTTTTCCAGACCATCGCCGGCAACCGCATCCTGACGCCGGCCGTCATGGGTTACGAGGCCGTGTATGTGCTGCTGCAGTCGCTGCTGATCCTCGCGATGGGCATGCACAGCGTGGTGCTGCTGGGGCAGAACGGCAATTTCGTCGTGTCCATCGCGCTGATGCTCGCGTATTCCTGGGCCATCCATTCCTGGCTGTTTCGTGATGGCAGGAACGACGTATATTTTTTGCTGTTGCTGGGCTTTGTGCTGACGATGGTGATCGGCACGTTCACCCAGTTCATCCAGCTGCGCATCAGTCCGGGCGAATTTGCCATCTTGCAAGGATTCAGCCAGGCCTCGTTCAACAAGGCGCAGCCGGTGCAACTGCTGTACTCGGCCCTGCTGGCGGGCGCCGCCTGCGTGGCCGTGGCGAAGACCCTGCCGGCGCTCGACGTGCTGGCGCTGGGGCGCGAGCAGGCCATCTCGCTCGGCATCGATTACCGGCGCATGGTGCAGCTGCAGCTGGCGCTGATCGCCGTGCTGGTGGCCGTGTCGACGAGCTTGCTGGGGCCCACGGCCTTCATGGGCATCTTTGTGGCGAACACGACTTACGCCCTGGCCCGCACGGCGCGCCACCGCGTCACCTTGCCGCTGGGCTGCGGCATCGCCATCGCCATCTTCCTCGCCGCCCAGCTGCTGGTCGAGCACGTTTTCAATTACCGGACCACGGTCGGCATCCTCGTCAACCTGGTGTGTGGCGCGTATTTCCTCACGCTCATGGTCCGCACCCGAGGCACAGCATGATCCACGTCAACCATATCGAAAAAAGCTACGGCGCCAGGCGCGTGCTGGCCAAGGTCAGCGTGCAGTTTCCCAAGGGGAAAGTGACGTCCTTGATCGGCCCCAACGGTGCCGGCAAGACGACCTTGCTGATGCTTATCGCGCGCCTGCAGGAAGCGAATAGTGGCGAGATCACGATAGGCGGGCGCGATATCGCCTCAATCAAGATCCCGGAGTATGCGCGCCAGGTGGCTACCCTGCGCCAGGCTCCCGATTTCCATCTGCGCCTGACGGTGGAAGAGCTGGTTGCCTTTGGCCGCTTCCCCTACAGCCGCGGCGCGCTGACGGCGCAGGACCGGCAGGCGATCACCGACGCCATCGCCTTTCTGTCGCTCGACGCGCTGCGCACCGCCTACGTCGACGAGCTGAGCGGCGGCCAGCGCCAGATGGCCTTCCTGGCCATGACGATTGCCCAGCAGACGGATATTCTGCTGCTCGACGAGCCGCTCAACAACCTCGACATGAAGCACGCCGTGCAGATCATGCGCGCGCTGCGCCGCCTGTGCGACGAACAGGGGCGCACCGTGGTCCTGGTGATCCACGACATCAATTTCGCCGCCAATTATTCGGACCACATCGTCGCCATGCAGGACGGCGCCGTGCGCTTTTCCGGCCCCGCCCACGAGGTCGTGACGGAACAGCGCTTGCGCGCGCTGTACGACATCGATTTCCATATCGTGCGCAATGAACGCGGCTGCCTCTGCAATTACTTTACCCCCACAGGAGCTTGACATGATCTGCAACAAATCCCGCCGTGTGCTGGCCGTGCTGCTTGCCGCCGCGGCCGTCTTGCAAGGCTGTACCGACAAGCCGGCCACGCCAGCGCCCGCCGCCTCTGCGCCACCGCAGGCGTTCGCGCCCATCACCATCGTGCACAAGCTGGGCACGACGGTGGTCACACATCGTCCGCAGAGGGTGGCCGTGCTCGACATGAACGAAGTCGATTTTCTCGACCAACTGGGCGTGCCCGTGGCCGGCATGGTGAAGGATTACGTGCCGCACTTTCTTACCCGCTACAAGGATGACGAGGCCATCCGCGACCTGGGCGCCATCGTGCAGCCCAATCTCGAGCATATCCACGCGCTCCAGCCCGATCTGGTGCTGATGACCTCGATCCAGGCGAACCACTACAAGGAACTGAGCCAGATCGCGCCGACCTTGCATTTCGACGTCGATTACCAGAACAGCGAGAGCAAGCACATCGATGTGGTCAAGCAGCACTTGGGGACACTGGGGCGTATCTTCGGCAAGGAGGATATTGCTCGTCATAAAGCGCAGGAGCTGGACGACCAGGTGGCGGCCGCGCGCAAGGTGACGCAGGACCGTCCCGAGAAGGCGCTGATCGTGCTGCACAACAACGGCGCCTTCAGCGCGTTCGGCGTGCAGTCGCGCTACGGTTTTGTCTTCGACGCGCTGGGCGTCAAACCGGCCAGCACGGCCGTCGAGGCGGGCTTGCATGGCCAGCCCATATCCAGCGAGTTCATCCAGCAAACCAATCCCGACATCATCTATGTCGTGGACCGCACGGCCGTGATGGAACACCGTCCCGTCATGACGGCCGAGCAGATGGCCAATCCGTTGTTGCGCCAGACCAATGCCTGGAAAAACGGCCGCGTGGTCTTCGTCGATGCGGATGCCTGGTACATCACGGCGGCCAGCGTGACGTCGCTGAAACGGGTGATCGATGACGTGCTCAAGGGTTACCAGTGATGTAAGTTATTTTGGTAATGATTCGTATTTGCATTGAGGATTTTGCCTTTTCGTTCGGGAGATAGGTGAGAACAAGCAATCATCCCATCTGAAAAGGACTTAATTATGGCAACACGCATGGCGACACGCCACCTTCCCGCCTTGAACCTGAGCCGTATCGCCACCGCCGTGCAACTGGCGCTCATCACGGGCTTGACCGTGGGGGCGCTGGGCGTGGCGGCCCCGCCGGCCTATGCACAAGCGGGGGCGGGCCAGGCCCGGCAAGCGTTCAGCGTGCCGGCGGGAACGCTGGGCCTGGCGCTCAACACCTTCGCGGCGGCGGCGGGCATCGAATTGACGGTGGATGCGGGCCTGCTGCAGGGGAAAAACAGCGCCGGCCTGTCCGGCAGCTACAGCGTGCCCGAGGGTTTTTACGAATTGCTGCGCGGCCACGGCTTGCAAGCCGTGCGCGAGGGCAATGGCAGCTACACGGTGCGCCGCGAGCCGGCGCACAGCGTCGCAGCCGAGGCCGCCGCGACCATGCCGGCCGTGACGGTGTGGGGCAAGGGCAACGCGATGACGGAGGCCTATGCCGGCGGGCAGGTGGCGTCCGGCGGCCGCGTGGGTTTCCTGGGCGATAAGGATTTCATGGAAACCCCGTTCAACACCATCAGCTATACGGACAAATTCATCGAAGACCGGCAGGCGCGCGACATCACCGATGTGATTGCCGCGACCGATCCCACCGTCTTCAGCAGCGGCATGACGGGCATCATCGGCGAAAACTACTCGATACGGGGCTTCAGCTCGAATATCGGCGACGTCGCGTTTGGCGGGCTGTACGGTATATCGCCGTACTACCGCACCTCGCCGGAAATGTTCGAGCGCATCGAAGTGCTGAAGGGGCCATCGGCCTTGCTCAACGGCATGCCACCGGGCGGCTCGGTGGGCGGCAGCATCAACCTCGTGCCCAAGCGCGCGGGCGACACGCCGCTGGCGCGGGTGACGGCGTCGTACATGTCGGACTCGCAATGGGGAGGACATATTGATCTGGGGCAGCGTTTTGGCGAGAATAAACAGTTCGGCATCCGCGTCAACGGCGTCTACCGCGATGGCGACGGTGCCATCGACCACCAGCAAAAGAAGACCCGGCTCGTGTCCGTGGGCCTGGACTGGCGTGGCAACGGCGCGCGCCTGTCCGCCGACCTGTATCGCAGCGAGGACCGCGCCGACGGCTTGAACCGGGGCGTCAACCTGGCCGCCGGCTTGCCCGTGCCGCGTCCGCCGAAACCGGAGACCCTGCTCAATCCCAGCTGGGCTTTTTACGACACCAGGGACAAGGGCGCCATGCTGCGCGGCGAACTGGACGTGAGCGGGCAGGTATTGGCGTATGCCGCCGTTGGCGCCAGCCGGGCCGACTACCGGTCGACGGGCGCCTATCTGATCCAGGTGTTCAACACGGCCGGCGATTACCGTACCAATCTTGCGGACCTGGGTTTTGATGTGGAGAAACAGTCGGCGGAAGCGGGCTTGCGGGGCAAGCTGCGCACGGGCGATATCGGCCATCAATGGGCCGTCAACGCCACGTATTATCACCACACGGACAAGCAGTACGGACGCCGCAATACCTTGGCGAAAGATTGGATCACGAATATCTATCGCCCCGTCTGGGGACCGGCGACGCGCTTCGAGGCGCCGCAAATTTCCAAGGCGGAGCTGCGCCTGGCTAGCGTCGGCCTGGTCGATACGCTTTCCTTTGCGCAAGACAAGGTGCAGCTGACGGTGGGCTTGCGCCGCCAGGAAGTGCTCAGCGATAGCTTCAACATCAAGACGGGCGCGCGCACCTCGCGTTACGACCAAGGCGCCACCACGCCAGCCGTCGCCCTGCTGCTCAAGGCGAGCAACACGGTTTCTCTGTACGGCAATTACATCGAAGGCTTGAGCCAGGGCGCCACGGCGCCGCTGACGGCGGCCAATTCGGGCGAAGTCTTTGCGCCATACAAGTCGAAGCAGGCGGAGCTTGGCTTCAAGGCCGACCTGGGCGAGTTCGCGCACACGGTCAGCGTGTATGAAATCAAACGGCCCAGCAGCTATGTCGATCCGGTCAGCAATGTCTTCTCTTTCGGCGGCGAGCAGCGCAACCGCGGCGTCGATTGGGGCTTTTTCGGTTCGCCCGTGCGCGACGTGCGCCTGATGGGCGGTGTCGCGTATGTCGATCCGGTCTTGAGCAAGACGGTGGGCGGCGCCAACCAGGGCAAGCAGGCAACGGGCGTGCCCAGGCTGCAAGCGAAGCTGGGCGTCGAGTGGGATGCGCCCGCCATCCCCGGCGTGACCCTGACGGCGAATGCGACGGCGGCATCGAAGCAATACATCAATGCCGACAATTCGCTGTCCGTGCCGGGCCGCACCGTGTTTGACCTGGGCGCCCGCTATGCCACCCGTGCGGCCGGCCGGCCCCTGACCGTGCGCGCCAGCGTGACGAACGTCGGCAACCGGGCGTACTGGGCGCTGCCGCAATGGACCAGCCTGGGCCTGGGCGCGCCGCGCACGGTCATGCTGTCGGCCACGACGGAGTTTTAAGCCGCCTTGCCGCTAGTCTTCCGGTCCCCGTGCCAGGCTCTCCGAGCGTTGCCATGTCCACATCAGGCCGATGCCGGCCGCGGTGCCGCTGTTCTGGCGCAACAGGGGACTGGCGCGGTTGGCGGCGCCTGTGTAGTTGTCATAGCGCAAAAAGGCAAAGGCGCGCCAGTCCTGATGCAGCCGGTACGAACCGCCCAGGCCCAGGCGCGTGAGCATCAGCCCGCTTTTGGCCACATACGCGGGGCGCCCATCGGCGGCAAACGCGGGGCTGACGCCATACAAGTAATCGTTGATGGCGGCATTGCCCAGCACGGCGCCGAGGCTGGCGTCGAGGTGCCATGCCTGCTGCTCGCCTTGCAGCGCATACACGAGGCGCGGCTCGAACGTGGCGCCCTGGCGGCGCAGGCCGCCGCGCGCTTCGAGGACGGCGCGCAGGGGCAGTTCCAGGCCCAGGCGGCTGTGCTGCGTCGGTGCGGCCAGCTTGATTTTCAGGCGCGGGCCAAATTCCACCAGGGTGCCCAGGTCCGGCATGCCGCGCCGGGCGGGCACGTCGCTGGAACGGGCCGGCAAGGACAGGGCAAAACCGATATCGAAATCGAGGCGATCCGTGTCGAGCAGGCGCGCGCCCACGCCGGAACGGTCGGCGCGCAAGACTTTCCCGCGATAAATCAGATAGGGCAGGGCCAGGCTGCGCGTCGAGCGCTCGCTGGCGCCCGGATAGGCGGGCGTGACGGCCGTGCCGCCGAAGACGCCCGCTTCCCATAGGGGGAGCGCCGGCTCGGCGGCGCACGCGGACGCCATGCCGGTAAAGAGGGTGGATGCTGCCAGCAAGGTGCGCGCGACGTTCATGGGGGAACTGCGCAAGGCTTGCCGGCCTGTAGCGATTCCAGCGCCTTGTCGCTGGGGGCGCTCGATGTACCGGCCTGCTTTGCCAGCGCGATCGCCTGGCGGAAATGAAATGCGGCCGCATCGTAGCGGCAGGCGGCGCTGGCGGCGCGACCCGCTTCGTGGTGCAGCCGCGCCTGCCAAGCTGCATCGCCATGGCCCAGTTCGGCATTCTCGGCCGCGGCCGCGTAGCTGCGCATGGCTTGCGCCCAGTCGCCCTGGCCAGCGGCTTCACGTCCCCACTGCTCCTGCTGCGCCGCCGCGCGCAGTTCGACCTGTGTGGAGCAGGCGCCCAGCGCCATCAGGACGAACGGCAGGACGAGGCAAGAGCGGAAGGACAGGAGTGTGGACATGGCGCCACTGTAGCGCATGGGAAGGCGCGCACGTTTGCGCAGAACGCGTCAATCGGGACTTTTTTGCCGCACTGATGACATATAATTTGCACACGACTTTGTTATCTTTGACACATCACCGAACAGGAGCACCATGTTTTCACGCAAATTCCATTCTTGTGCACAGCTGATGCTGGCCACCTTGCTGATGGGCTTTGTTGCCGCGTCCCCCGCACGCGCGCAGCAGGCGGCCGTCAAATTGCCGAATGTGGTGATCCTGGCCACGGGCGGCACCATCGCCGGCAGCGGCGCCGACAGCACCACCACCGTCGGCTACACCTCGGCCACCGTGGGCGTCGAGCGCCTGATCGCGGCCGTGCCGGAACTGAAAAAAGTGGCGAATGTAAAAGGCGAGCAAGTGTTCCAGATCGCCAGCGAAAGCATGGGCAACAGCCACTGGCTGGCCCTGGCCAAGCGCATCAACGTGCTGCTGGCCTCCGCTGACGTGGACGGCGTGGTCGTCACGCACGGCACCGACACCATCGAAGAAACGGCGTATTTCCTGAACCTGACCGTGAAAAGCCACAAGCCGGTCGTGGTGGTGGGCGCCATGCGTCCCTCGACCGCCATCTCCGCGGACGGCCCCATCAACCTGTACAACGCCGTGATGCTGGCAGGCAGCAAGGAAGCCGTGGGCAAGGGCGTGCTGGTGGCCTTGAACGACCAGATCAACGCGGCGCGCGAAGTGACCAAGACGAATACGTCGACGACGGACACCTTCAAGTCGCCGGAACTGGGCATGCTCGGCTACATCCAGGGCAGCAAGGCCTTCTTTTACCGCCAGTCGACGCGCAAGCACACCCTGGAATCGGAATTTGACATCAGCAAGCTCGACGCTTTGCCCCAAGTGGACATCGTCTACGGCTACGCCAATATGAACCGTGTCGGCATGGACGCCTTCATTGCCGCCGGCGCCAAGGGCATCATCCACGCGGGCGTGGGCGATGGCAGCGTGGCCGCGCAAATGAAGCCGGCCCTGGTGGAAGCGCGCCAGAAGGGCGTGCTGATCGTGCGTTCGAGCCGGGTCGGCCAGGGCATCGTGGCGCGCAATGGCGAAGCCAACGACGATGAACTCGACAGTGTCGTGTCCGACACCCTGAACCCGCAAAAAGCCCGCATCCTGCTGATGCTGGCCTTGACCAAAACCAACAGCACGCAAGAAATCCAGCGTATTTTCTATACGTATTGATCCTTGTCATGCAGGCCCAGCCGCTTCGGCTGGGCCTGGCCGATTTACGCTTGCCCACTTTGCTGCCATACTTCGTTTCTGAATAATTTCCTGGCAGAAGCAGCAACACTGTTCCTTCTCCCCTGTCCATGGCTATCCTGTCCGACATCATCCTGTATCCGATCAAATCCTGCGCCGGCATCCATTTGCGCGAGGCGGTCCTGACGCGCTCAGGGCTGATGAGCGAGCACGTGTTCGACCGCGAATGGATGGTGGTGGACCCGCAGGGCCGCTTTTTGACCCAGCGCGAACATCCGCGCATGGCGCTGATCGTGCCGTCCATCAAGGCCACCACGCTGGAATTGCGCGCGCCGGGCATGCTGCGCCTGGAAATCGAGTTGGGCTTGCCGCATCCGCAGCTGGCACCGATGCTGGAAGTGCAGGTGTGGGACGATACCGTGCGCGCCTACGATTGCGACGAGGTCACGGCCACCTGGTTCAGCCAGGCCATCGGCGTGCCGTGCCGCCTGGTGCGCTTTCACCCGGACGTGGTGCGCGCCACCAGCACCAAATGGACGGATGGCGTTGCCGCTTCGACCATGTTTGCCGATGGCTACCCGGTGCTGATCGCGGGCAGTGCCTCGCTGGCCGACGTCAATGACAAGCTGCGCGCCGCCGGCCGTGAACCTCTGCCGATGAACCGCTTCCGCCCCAACCTGGTCATCGGCGACATCGGCGCCTTCGAGGAAGACTACGCCGAATTCCTGCAATTCGGCGCGACAACCTTGAAACCCGTCAAGCCGTGTTCGCGTTGCCCGATCCCGTCGGTGGACCAGGCCACGGGCGTGCCCGGACCGGACCCGCTCGACGTCATGCATGGCTATCGCGCCAAGCCCGAGCTCGACGGCGCCATCTGCTTCGGCATGAACGCCATCGTCACGGAAGGTGGCGATGAGCGTATCGTGGTGGGACAGGACATCGGTTTCGAACTGGCATTTTGAGCATGGCGTCCGTACATAAGGGTTTAAGGTTTCTATGAATCAAGCAATACCGCCGGACCCGCGCATTGCCAGCCTCGAAGCCGAAAACCAGGCCTTGCGCGCGCGCATGGCTTTCCTGCTGGAACAGGTCGAGCGCAACCACGACATCATGTGCCGCCACCAGGCGTTCGACCTGGAAATCGTCAGCGCGTCCACGTTTCCCGAGTTGATCGGCACCATCTTCCGCACCTTGCCCGTGATTTCCGACCTCGACGGCGTCACCCTGAGCCTGCTCGACGAGGATGACGATATCGTGCTGGTGATGGAAAAGCTGGGCGTCGATTTCAGCGCTTTTCCGCAGTTGCTGTTCGTGCATGCCGTGGCGGAGCTGGGTTTTGCCGCACCAAGGCCCGTGGCCGAGGGGGAAGCGGCCTTGCCGCCGCTGCCGCTGCTCGACGCCTTCGATGCGGCCGTGCACGGCCCGCGTTTTCCGCAGATCGACGTTCCCCTGCGCAGCGTGGCGCTGGTGCCCTTGCTGCGCAATAAGCGCCTGATTGGCAGCCTGAACCTGGCCAGCGGCGACGCGACGCGCTTTACGCCCGCGCTGGGCACGGATTTCATCAAGCACATGGCGTCCATCATCGCCATCTGCCTGGAAAACGTGATCAGCAATGAAATGCTCAAATATATCGGCCTGACCGATTCCCTGACGGGCGTCTACAACCGCCGCTATATCGACCGCCGGCTGCTGGAAGAAATCGCCCGCGCGCGGCGCCAGAATTATTGCATTTCATGCATGTATATCGATATCGACCATTTTAAATCGGTCAATGACACGCATGGCCACCAGGGCGGCGACGAGGTGTTGCGCGAAGTGGCCACGCGCATCCGCACGGAATTGCGCCGTTCGGACGCGCTGGGCCGCTTCGGCGGCGAGGAATTCGTCGTCCTGCTGATCGACGCCGATCTCGACAGCGCGACCTTCGTTGCCGAACGCATCCGCGCCAGCATCGCCGGCACCATGTTCGACTTGCCGGGCAGCGCGCAGGCGTGGGTCAGCGTGTCGATCGGCGTGGCCAGCCTGGAAGCGGACGCGGCGCTGCTACCCATCGAATCGGTGGCGCAGCAACTGGTGGCGCATGCCGACCAGGCCCTGTACCAGGCCAAGGCCGATGGCCGCAACAAGGTCGTCAGCTGGCAGCCGCAGGCCGGCTGATTATTTTAATAGTAATGTTTCCGCTTTGGCCACGGCGTCGGCCGTGCCGCGCAGCACCACCACGTCGCCGCTGGCCAGCTGTGTCTCGGGGGTGACGTCGAGGCTGCCGCGGCCGCGGCGGATGGCCGTCACGAACGCGCCGCAGCCGGCCACGTCGATCGTACTCAACGGTAAACCCACGCAGTGCGCATCCTCGCTGACGGTGACCGTATGCAGGCGTTCCAGTTCCGCATCGTCGCCCGCATCGCTGGAACCGTGGAAATAGCCGCGCAGGGAGGCGTAGCGCTCCTCGCGCGCCGCCTGCACCCGGTGCACGACGCGGCGCAGGGGCACGCCCATCATGATCAGCGCATGCGAAGCGAGCATCAGGCTGCCTTCCATCAATTCCGGCACCACCTCGGCCGCGCCCGCCTTCTTCAACTGGTCGAGATCGGTATCGTCGTGGCTGCGCACGATGACGGGCAAGGTCGGCGCCATTTCTTTGAGCAAATGCAATAACTTCAGTGCCGAGGGGGTATTCGCATACGTGATCACCACGGCGCTGGCCCGGTAGATGCCGGCCGCCACCAGGCTTTCGCGCCGCCCCGCGTCGCCATACGAGACGTGGGCGCCGGCCAGTTGCGCTTCCTGCACCCGTTCCGGGTCCAGGTCCAGCGCGTGGTATTCGATCTTTTCTTCCGCCAGCAGGGTGGCCAGGCTTTGCCCGCTGCGCCCGAAGCCGGCGATCAGCACGTGTTTCTGAGAAGCCATCGTGCGCGTGGCGATTTTCGTCAGGGCCAGGGATTGCATCATCCAGTCGTTGGCCGCCAGTTTCATGACGATGGCATCGGATTTGGCGATGAGAAAGGGCGCCGCCAGCATCGACAGCACCATCGAGGCCAGCACCACCTGCACGACGAACGGGTCCATCAGCTTGATGCCGCCGGCCAGGTTCAGCAGCACGAAGCCGAACTCGCCCGCCTGCGCCAGTCCCAGCCCCGTGCGCAAGGCCACGCCGTTGCTGGACCCGAACAACCGGGCCAGGCCCGCGATCAGGGCGAACTTCAGCAGCACGGGGCCGCACAGCAGCAGCAGGACCAGCCACCAGTTGTCCAGCACCACGCGGATATTGAGCAGCATGCCGACGGTGATGAAGAACAGGCCCAGCAGCACGTCGCGGAACGGTTTGATATCCTCTTCCACCTGGTGCTTGAATTCCGTCTCGGAAATGAGCATGCCGGCAACAAACGCCCCCAGGGCCAGCGACAGCCCGGCCCGCTCCGTGATCCAGGCCGCGCCCAGGGTGATCAGCAGCAGGTTGAGCATGAACAATTCCTGCGAGCGGCGCTTGGCGACGATGGTCAGCCAGCCCCGCACCATCTTCTGGCCGATGAACAGCAGCAAGATCAGCACGACCAGCGCCTTGCCGCCGGCCCAGGCCAGGGTTTCGGCCAGATTGTCCGAATCGCGCGTGAGGGCGGGAATGAGGATCAGCAGGGGCACCACGGCCAGGTCCTGGAACAGCAGAATGCCGATGATCTTGCGGCCGTGTTCGCTTTCCAGTTCCAGCCGCTCCGTGAGCATTTTCGAGACGATGGCCGTCGACGACATGGCCAGCGCACCGCCCAGGGCGAACGCGGCTTGCCAGCTCAGGTGGATGTAGGCGGACAGGTAGCGCCCGACGAACCAGCCGAAGACGACGGTGGCGATGATGGTGGTGACCACCTGCGCCATGCCAAGGCCGAAAACGATGCGCCGCATGGCGAGGAACTTGGGCAAAGAAAACTCGAGCCCGATGGAAAACATCAGGAAGACGACGCCGAACTCGGCCAGGGTGTGGCTGGCTTCGTTTTCCGCCGCCAGGCCCAGCGCATGGGGGCCGATGACGATGCCGACGGCCAGGTAGCCCAGCATGGGCGGCAAATGCAACATTCTGAAAGCGACCACGCCCAGCACGGCGCTGCCGAGTAACATCAGGGTCAGTTCAAGCGAGGAAAACATGGGTTGCCCGGTACGGTCAATGGAAATCGTTGTTTGTTGTGACTGGCAAGTTTTTTGCTTTCCTAATTCGTTTATACTTTGGGCATGAGTGTAACCCATGAAAAAACAATGCTGAAAGCTTTTGATCGAATTGACATGCAAGCGACGACCGAGCGCGCCGTCGCGCTGGCCCGCACCACCTTGCAGATCGAGTCCGACGCCATCGTTGCGCTGCACGCGCGCCTGGCCACGGACGACAGCGTGGGCCGCGCCGTGGCGCTGTTGCTGCAGTGCACGGGGCGTGTCGTCGTTTCCGGCATCGGCAAGTCCGGCCATATCGCGCGCAAGATTGCCGCCACCCTCGCTTCCACCGGCACGCCGGCCCTGTTCGTGCATCCGGCCGAAGCGGCCCATGGCGACCTGGGCATGGTCACGTCGGACGATGCTTTTATTGCCATCTCGTACTCGGGCGAATCGTCCGAGCTGATGGCCATCATGCCCGTCGTCAAGCGCATGGGCGGCGTGCTCATTTCCATGACGGGCAAGCCGAACTCCAGCCTGGCGCAGCTGGCCGACGTGCACCTGGATATTTCTGTTGAGAAAGAAGCCTGTCCGCTGAACCTGGCGCCGACGGCCAGCACCACCGTCACCCTGGCCCTGGGCGATGCGATCGCCGTGGCCTTGCTCGACTTGCGCGGCTTCAAGGAAGAAGATTTCGCCCGCTCGCACCCGGGCGGCGCCCTGGGCCGCCGCCTGCTCACGCACGTGCATGACGTCATGCGCAGCGGCGAACGGGTGCCGAAGGTGCCGGTGGAAGCCTCGCTGCTGCAGGCGCTGGAAGAGATGACGAAGAAGGGCATGGGCATGACGGCCGTCGTTGATGCGGACAACCGCCCCGTGGGCGTGTTTACGGATGGCGACTTGCGCCGCATGTTCGAGCGCGTGCAGGATTTCACGCAAGTGGCGATCCGCGACGTCATGCATGCGCAGCCGCGCAGCATCGCGCCCGAGCGCCTGGCCGTCGACGCCGTAGCCGTGATGGAGCAGTTCCGCATCAACCAGATGCTGGTCGTCGATGCCGACGGCAAGCTCGTGGGCGCGCTGCATATCCATGATCTGACGCAAGCGAAGGTGATCTGATGGAGAGCGTAGCGGACAACCTGGCGCGCGCGGCCAAGGTCAGACTGATGATCTTTGACGTCGATGGCGTGCTGACCGACGGCAGCCTGCATTTCGGCCCCGATGGCGAGATGATGAAAACGTTTAATGTGTATGATGGCCTGGGCATCAAGCTGCTGCAGGAATCGGGCGTGCAGACGGCCATCATCAGCGCGCGCCGCTCGGCCATCACGGCACGCCGGGCGCAAGACCTGGGCATTACCCATGTGCACCAGGGCGGTCACGACAAGCTGACGCCGTTTCGCGAGCTGCTGGCGCTGACGGGCTTGACGGAAGAACAATGCGGCTATATCGGCGACGACGTCATCGATGCGCCCATCCTGCGCCGCGTGGGCTTTGCCGTCAGCGTGCCGGGCGGGCGTCCGGAAGCGCAGGGCCTGGCGCACCATGTGACGCAGGCCGGCGGCGGCCGCGGCGCGGTGCGCGAGATCTGCGAATTCCTGCTGCGCGCCCAGGACAACTATGCGCGCGTCATGGCGCCGTTCCTGGAGTGAGGCGCGCCTTGCCGCCAGTGACCTTTGAAAGAGTGAAGCCCTATGCGTAAGCCAGGAGGCGCCCATCGCTGGCGCATGATTTTTACCGTGCTGGGCGCGGTCGTCGTCGCGCTGGGCAGCTTCTGGCTGCTCGAAGTGATGAACAAGAATGGCCAGGACATCAGGGCCAGCAAGCATCTGGACGAGCCCGACTATTTCATCACCAATTTCAGCCTGGTGCGCATGGATTTGACGGGTAAACCCAGCTATATCGTGTCGGGCACCAAGCTCACGCATTATCCGCTCGACGATTCGTCCGATATCGACCAGCCCTTCGTGCGCAAGCTGACGCCCGGCATGCCGCCGCTGAACATGAATGCGGAACTGGCGCATATCGACCAGGATAATACCCGGCTGCAACTGCACCGCAAGGTCGTGATCGATCGCGCGGCCAGTCCGAAGGCGCAGAACCTGACCGTGAGGACGGAAGCGCTGACGGTGTTTCCGGACGAGGAAAGAATGGAAACGGACGTGCCGGTCGATATCCTGACGGGTACTTCGCGCCTCAATGGCATCGGCATGAAGGCCAATAACGCCACCGGCGTGGTGGAAGTGCAAAATGCGCTGCGCATGGTACTCCCGCCGAAACCGCGCCCGGCCGCGGCGGCAAAATGACAGAATGAAACAAGGAAACCATACTATGAAGAACATCTTGCTGTTGAGCGTATTTTCTCTGGCCATGATGGGCGTGGCGCATGCCGAGAAGGCCGATTCCGAGAAGGAAGCCGTCATCACGGCGCGTAGCGGCCACGTCGATGACGTCAAGCAGATCCGTACCCTGACGGGCGACGTCGTGCTGGTCAAGGGCACCCTGACCATGAAGGCGGGCCGGGCCCTGATCACGGAAGACCCGCAAGGCTACCAGTTCATTACCTTCTGGGCCGATCCCGGCAAGCTGGCCACCTTCCGCCAGAAGCGCGATGGCGCGGGCGACCTGTGGGTCGAAGGCGAAGCGGAGCGCGTGGAATACGACAACAAGACGGAAGTGGTGAAACTGTTTTCCAGGGCCAAGCTGACGCGCCTGGAGGGCACGAAAGTGACCGACGTGGCCAATGGCGCCTTCATCTCGTATGACAGCCGCAAGGAAGTGTTTGCGATGGAAAATTCCAACAGCGGCACCAGCACCCCCGATGGCGGCAGCGTGCGCATGGTGATCCAGCCGAAGACCAAGGCGCCCGCGGCGGAGAAAGCGCCGGCCACGCCTGCGCCAGGAACGAAATAATGGACAATACTCGTTGCGGCAGTACCCTGATCGTTCGCGGGCTGCAAAAAACCTATGGCAAGCGGCAAGTCGTGCATGACGTCTCGCTGCAAGTCGAATGCGGCGAAGTGGTGGGGCTGCTGGGCCCGAACGGCGCCGGCAAGACCACGTCGTTCTACATGATCGTCGGCCTGGTGCCGTCCGATGGCGGCAGCATCGATATCAGCGGCGTGGACATTTCCAGCCTGCCGATCCACCGCCGCGCGCAGATGGGCCTGTCGTACCTGCCGCAGGAAGCGTCCGTGTTCCGCAAGCTGACGGTGGAAGACAATATCCGTGCCGTGCTGGAAATCCAGACCGTCGAAGGCCGCCCCCTGAAGAAGGCCGAGATCGAGGAGCGCCTGGATAAACTGCTGGCCGACCTGCAGATTGAAAAGCTGCGCGAGAACCAGGCCCTGTCCCTGTCGGGCGGCGAGCGCCGCCGCGTGGAAATCGCCCGCGCGCTGGCCACCGATCCCCGTTTCGTGCTGCTCGACGAGCCCTTCGCCGGCGTCGATCCGATCGCCGTCATCGAGATCCAGCGCATCGTGCGCTTCTTGAAGGAGCGCAATATCGGCGTGCTGATCACCGATCATAATGTGCGCGAGACGCTGGGTATTTGCGACCGTGCCTACATCATCAACCAGGGCTCGGTGCTGGCGTCGGGACGCCCCGACGACATCATCGCCAACGAGTCGGTACGCCGGGTCTATCTGGGCGAACACTTCCGCATGTGAGCCAATGAAACAATCATTGCAGCTGCGCACTTCGCAGCATCTGGCACTGACGCCGCAGTTGCAGCAATCGATACGCCTGTTGCAATTGTCTACCCTGGAATTGCACCAGGAACTCGAGCAGCTGCTGACGGACAATCCCTTGCTCGAGCGCCTCGACGATCCGCTCGACCGTTCGCTGCGCCTGCTGTCCGACGGGGCCTTGAGTTCCACGGCCGCGCCGGCCGAAGCGCCGCCCCAGCCGCCAGGCCAGGAGGCGCCCGCAGCGCCGGCCGAAGCGGAAACGTTTGACGGCGAGGGGGGCGACGGCGCGGCCGCCGCGGATGGCGGCGACAGCGACTGGAGCGAGGCGAGCCGGGGCAAGGCGCCCGACGACGAAGATTCCCGTCCGCAATTGGAGGCCCACCACTGCACCCTGCGCGAGCACCTGATGGAGCAGATGCGCGTGACGGTGCTCGAGTTGCGCGACCGTGCGCTGGTCGAGCTGATCATCGACGCGCTCGACGACAATGGCTATCTGGAAGAGTCGCTCGACGACATCCTGGCGCGCCTGCCGGAAGAGCTGGAAATCGACGCCGACGAGATGCGCACGGCCTTGTCGCTGCTGCAAAGTTTCGATCCGCCGGGCGTGGGCGCGCGCAATGCGTCCGAATGCCTGGCGCTGCAGATCAAGCGCTTGCCGCACGTCGCCATGGTGACGCGGCGCATGGCCCTCGTCATCGTGGAAAAGCACCTGGCCTGGTTTGCCCAGCGCGATTTCAACAAGCTGAAGAAAGCCCTCGATTGCGACGAGGAAGACTTGCGCGAGGCGCAGACGGTGATTCGCCAGTGCAATCCGCACCCGGGCGCCGTGTTCGCCTCGGACGTGTCCGACTATGTGGTGCCCGACGTCGTCGTCAAGCGCGCGCGCAATGGCTGGCAAGTCACCCTGAACAACGACGTCATGCCGCGCCTGCGCGTCAACGCCATGTACGCCAACCTGCTCAAGCAGGGCAAGGGCGAGGGCGCCATGGGCGCACAGTTGCAGGAAGCCAAGTGGCTGATCAAGAATATGCGCCAGCGCTTCGACACGATCCTGCGCGTGGCGCAGGCGATAGTAGAAAGGCAAAAGAACTTTTTCTCGCATGGGGCCGTTGCCATGCGCCCCCTTGTGCTCCGTGAAATAGCTGATACACTGGGTTTACACGAGAGTACTATCTCGCGGGTAACAACTCAAAAGTACATGCTGACCCCGCACGGCATGTTCGAGTTGAAATATTTCTTTGGTAGCCACGTCGCCACCGAAGCGGGGGGCGAAGCGTCATCGACGGCGATACGGGCATTGATCGTGCAACTGACAGGAGCAGAAGACCCTAAAAATCCTTTATCCGACAGTAAGATTGCGGACATGCTGGGGGAACAAGGCATGGTGATTGCGCGACGTACTGTTGCCAAATACCGGGAAGCATTGAAAATTCCGCCAGTGAGCCTGCGTAAGTGTTTGTAAGTTTTTTTCGGTTCCTCTGCGGGCCGGATAGGATGGACCGCACGAACCCGATCATCTTTAGGAGTGTGTATGAATCTCACCATCAGCGGACATCATCTCGAAGTGACACCAGCCATCCGTGAATACGTACAAACGAAGCTGGAGCGCGTGAAACGTCATTTCGATCAAGTCATCGATATCGCCGTGATTCTGACCGTGGATAACCTCAAAGAGAAAGAAAAACGTCAAAAGGCCGAAGTCAACCTGCGTCTGAGTGGCAAAACCGTCTATGTGGAAAGCCTGGCGCAAGACCTGTATGCCGCGATCGATGCCCTGATCGACAAGCTCGATAGGCAAGTGATGAAATACAAAACCAAAGTGCAAGGGCACGGTAAAGAGGCGATCAAGCATCTGCCAGACAACTCGGAAGAAGAATTCGCCGCCGCCTAAGCGGCCTGCGACTTTCAACCGGTTGTGATCAACTAAGGGCGCACATTGCGCCCTTTTTTGCGCCCGTCCCTGTCGAACGCAATGTTCCCCGCGCAGGGGCTAGAATGTTGGCACTTTCACTTCTTTCCATCCTGCCATGAGCGACTTCGTCCAGACCTCCATCCGCCACCGCACGGGGCACATCGTGCTCGACCGTCCGAAAGCCTTGAATTCCCTGTCGCTGGAGATGGTGCGGGCCCTGAGCGCGGCCTTGCTGGCCTGGCGCGACGACCCGCAGGTGGACGCCGTGGTGATCCGCTCCAGCAGCGAGAAAGCCCTGTGCGCCGGCGGCGACATCCGTTTCTTTTACGATGCGGGCCTGGCCACGCCGCAAGGCGGCAGCGCCCAGCTGGAAGATTTCTTTACAGAAGAATATGCTTTAAATCATCTGATTCACTTCTACCCGAAACCGTATATCGCCGTGATGGACGGCGTGGTGATGGGCGGCGGCATGGGCGTGGCGCAAGCGGGGCCCGGCAACCGCCTGCGCATCGTCACAGGCCGCACGCGCATGGCCATGCCGGAAGTCAATATCGGCCTGTTCCCCGACGTGGGCGGCAGTTACTTTCTTTCCCGCCTGGCGGGCCGGCTGGGCCTGTACCTGGGCTTGACGGGCTTGACGATCAACGCGGCCGACGCCCTGTACACGGGCCTGGCCGATGTGTATCTGCCCGAGGCGCAGATGGGGGCGTTGCTGGCCCTGTTCGAGTCCACGCCGGGCGAGGCCTTGCCGGTCGCCATCAAGGCGCTGGCGGCGCCCTTCCAGGCCGAGGCGGGCGCTTCCCCCCTGGCCGCGGCGCGCGCGGCGCTGGACCGCCACTTCAGCGCGGGTTCGGTGGCGGCCATCATGACCTCGCTGGCGCAGGACGACAGCGCGTTCGCCGCGAAGGCCCTGGCGGCCATGCGCTTGCGTTCGCCCTTGATGATGTGCGTGACCCTGGAGTTGCTGCAGCGGGGCGCCCATCTGGGCGTGGCCGATTGCCTGCGCATGGAGCGCACGCTGGTGCGCCACAATTTCGAGCATGGCGAAGTGCTCGAAGGCGTGCGCGCGCTGGTGGTCGACAAGGACAATGCGCCGCGCTGGCAGCCTGCCAGCCTGGGCGAGGTCGATGCAGCCATGGTGGCGCGCTTCTTCGCCCCCGTGTGGCCGGCGCAAGCGCATCCGCTGCGCCACCTCGACTGATTAAGAACGCTCGCGGTGGCGCAGTACGACCCGCTCGTTGGGGCCGAAGTATTGCGCCAGCCGCTCCGCCATGTACACGGAGCGGTGCTGGCCGCCCGTGCAACCCAGAGCCACCGTCAGGTAGCTGCGGTTGTCGGACTTGAACGACGGCAGCCATTTCTCGATGAAGGCGCGGATGTCGGCCAGCAATTCCAGCGCGCTCGGCTGCGCGTCGAGGAAGGCGATCACGGGCGCGTCGCGGCCGTCGAGCGGGCGCAGCGCCAGGTCGTAATAGGGATTGGGCAAGGCCCGCACATCGAAGACGAAATCGGCATCGAGCGGCACGCCCAGCTTGAAGGCGAACGATTCGAAGAACAGGGTCAGCGGCGCGCGTTCGGAGGCGACGATATCCTTGATCCAGGCACGCAGCTTGTTGGCGCTCAGTTCCGAGGTATCGATCACATGGCCCAGCTGCTCGATGGCCGACAGGCGTTCGCGTTCTTCCGAGATGCACTCGATCAGGGTGCGGCGGCTGGCCGGATTCTGGTTCGGGCGCAATTCGTGCGACAGGGGATGGCTGCGCCGCGTTTCCGAGAAGCGCGCCACCAGCGAATGCGTGGTGGCTGTCAGGAACATGACCTTGACGTCATGCCCCTGGTCGCGCAACAGGGCTACATTGTGCGGCAAGCTGACGAGCGACTCGGCGCTGCGCGCATCGACGGCCACGGCCAGCTGCGGCGTGCCCTCGTCAAGCAGGGTTTGCACCAGGCTCGGCAGCAAGGCCGGTGGCAGGTTGTCGACACAATAGTAGCCGGTATCTTCCAGCACATTGAGCGCGACGGATTTACCGGAGCCGGATATTCCGGTGATAAGGACGATATGCATAGCCCGATCATACAATAAAGGACGGCACTGCGCTCCCGAGGCAATTATCTTTACAAATTATTGCAATTTGGACTGTGGTATTTCTTTGCTGCACGCGCCAACATTGTCGTCGGATTACGCGGGGCCTTGCCCCACCTCGGCGGCCCCGCTAATCCGACCTACGTTGTTAATCGCCACTCATGGCGAGGCGTTGCCGCTCCATGAACTCCTGCAAGGTATCGATGCCGCGCAGCTGCAGAATCGTGTTGCGCACGGCCGCTTCCAGCAGCACGGCGATGTTGCGGCCGGCGGCGACGGGGATGACGACCTTGCGCACGGGCAAGCCCAGCACGTCTTCCGTGGGGAACAGGAAGGGCAGGCGCTCGACTTCTTCCTCCAGCGCGTTGCGGCGCACCAGGTGCACGATCAGTTTCAGGCGCATCTTGCGGCGCACGGCCGTTTCGCCAAAGATGGCCTTGATGTCGAGTAAACCCAGGCCCCGCACTTCCAGCAGGTTTTGCAGCAGGGGCGGGCAGCGGCCTTCGATCATGTTCGGCGCGATGCGCGAGAATTCGACGGCGTCGTCGGCCACCAGGCCGTGGCTGCGCGAAATCAGCTCCAGCCCCAGCTCGCTCTTGCCCAGGCCCGAATCGCCCGTGATCAGCACGCCCACACCCAGCACGTCCATGAACACGCCATGCATGATGATGCGTTGTGCCAACTTTTTCGACAGGTAGACGCGCAGGAAGTCGATCACTTGCGCAGCCGGCAGCGGGGTCGAGAACAGGGGGATGTTTTGCTCGTCGCAGATGGCGAGGATGTCGGGCGGCGTTTCCAGCCCTTGCGCGATGATCAGCGCGGGCGGACCGCCGGCGATCAGTTCGCCGATCACGTGGGTGCGCGTGTTGACCTTCAGGCGCTGGTAGTAATTGATTTCCTGGTGGCCAAAGACCTGGATGCGGCCCGGATGGATCAGGTTCAAGTGGCCCACCTGGTCGGCGGCCGACGAGACGTCGCCCGAGATCAGGCGTTCGCCGCCGGGGAAGCCGGCGAACCAGCCCAGTTGCAGACTTTCACGATTATCGTCGTACAGGCGTTGTATCGTCAGCGGCGTTTGCAACATGGCAGTCTTCTTCAGGAGTGGAGGAATACCTGAAGTTTAACCCGCCGCTTGGAGACTGGGTTGCCAATTGACGATGCGCGAATGCACGGATTTCGGTTCCGGATCCGTGGCCAATGCCGTGCGGAAGGCGTCATCGGAAAACATTTCGGCGATTTCCGACAGGATTTCCAGATGTTGCTGGGTGACATGATCGGGAATCAGCAGGAAAAACAGCAGATTGACGGGTTTGCCATCGGGCGATTCGAACGGAATCGGCTCGGCCAGGCGCACGAAGGCGCCCAGCGGCGATTTCAAGGTCTTGCTGCCCTTGACCCTGCCATGCGGCACGGCCACGCCATGGCCCAGACCCGTTGAGCCCAGGCGTTCGCGGGCAAACAGATTGTCCGAGACGGTAGAGCGGGCGATGCCGTAATTGTTTTCGAAGATCAGGCCGGCTTGCTCGAAAGCGCGCTTCTTGCTGGAGACTTCCAGGTCCAGAAGGACGTTTTCGAGAGATAATATTTTGCTAAGATTAGTCATGACACTCAATGAAATGGTGCAATGCGCAGAGGGCTTGCGAGCCGAATTATAGGCCTGTTTTCGCGGCCTGTAACGCCAATTCTCAACAGTATACGCCCGCCGCGGGCGCAGTGGGCGCTATAGCCTATGTGGCCATCATTTTAGCAAAAAAATAACATCGGCGCGCATCGGCTATTTCTTGATTAAAAACACGCCGCGCGCCGGTTTTTCCGCCGCCGAATGCCGATTTTCCGATTTTTCAGCGTCTTTGACATGCTCTGCGGCACTACTGCAACGTTGTTTTAAAACACAGCCAACATTCCTGTTGGCATGGTTTTGGGGTGTTGCCTAGCGTTACTGGCGCGCATTGCGCAGATTGCCCGGCATCGCTCCCGTGCTGAAGTTGCTGCGCCAGGGATTGATGTCGAGGCCGCCGCGGCGCGTATAGCGCGCATACACGGACAGTTTTTGCGGCTTGCACTGACGCAAGATATCGACAAAGATGCGCTCCACGCATTGCTCGTGGAATTCATTGTGCTCGCGGAAACCGATCAGGTATCGCAACAGGCTTTCCTGGTCGATCTGCGGTCCCGCATATTCGATCTGCACGCTGCCCCAGTCCGGCTGGCCCGTCACCAGGCAATTCGATTTGAGCAAGTGCGAGACGAGTTTTTCTTCCACCGGCGCATCATCGAACGCCGCCTTCAAGAGCTGCGGCGAGGGTGTGTATTGCGTGATTTCCAGGTCCAGGCGGTCCAGCAGCACGCCGTCGAATTCGCCCATTTTCAGTTTGCCGAAATCTTCCTGCAAGGTCAGTTCCACTTGCACGGGCGCGCCGAAGCCCTTCGATAAATCCTGCTTGAGCAAGATCAACAGGGCTTCCGGGCTGTCCAGCTTGGTCTGGTTGAACGAGTTCAGGTACAGCTTGAACGATTTCGATTCGATGATGTTGGGCGAATCGGCCGGCGCGCTGACCTTGGCAATCGCCACCTGCGGCTTGCCGCGCTGGTTCAGCCACGACAATTCATACGCATTCCAGATATCGAGGCCGAAGAACGGTAATGTACCGTGCAGTTCCAGCTCGTCGCGCTTGCCCTGGCGCGGAATCGGAAACAGCAATTCCGGCGCGTAATCGGTGCGGTAGGCGGAGCTTTTGCCCAGGGGAGATTGTTCGGCGAGGTCGTTGGTGGTGGTCATGGTGGCGTGGCTACAAATTCTGTGAAGGGTGAATGGTAGCTTATTTCAACCCAAGGGCAAGGACCGGGGTCAGACCCGACGGGTCTGACCCCAGCATTTGCAGTAGGGTTACTTGCCAATTTAACCCAGGAACAGCTTATACACGGGATTGCTGCTTTCATCCCAGTAACGATACCCCAGGGTATCGAGGAAGCGGGCGAATTCTCCCATTTCATCGGGCGGCACTTGCAGGCCGATCAGGATGCGGCCCACGTCGCCGCCCTGGCTGCGGTAATGGCACAGGGAAATATTCCAGTTCGGCGCCATGCTGTCGAGGAAGCGCATCAGCGCGCCCGGGCGTTCGGGGAATTCGAAGCGGTACAGCAGCTCATCCTGCGCCAGGCGGCTCTTGCCGCCCACCAGGTGGCGGATGTGCGACTTGGCCAGCTCGTCGTGGGTCAGGTCCAGGGTCTTGAATTCGTGTTCCTCGAAGGTCTTCGCCAGCACGCTTGATTCATGCCGGTCGGCAATCTGGATGCCGACGAACACGTGCGCCGCTTTTTCATCGCTGATGCGGTAATTGAATTCCGTCACGTTGCGCGCGCCGATCAGCGAACAGAAGCGCTTGAAGCTGCCCCGCTGTTCGCGCATGGTGACGGCAAACACGGCTTCGCGGAATTCCCCCAGCTCGGCCCGTTCCGCCACAAAACGTAAACGGTCGAAATTCATGTTCGCGCCGCTGGCGATCGTGACCAGGGTTTCATTGTTGACGGGGTGCTTGGTCAGGCTGGCCCGTTCCACGTAGGCCTTGGCGCCGGCGATGGCCAGCGCGCCGGATGGCTCCAGAATGCTGCGCGTGTCCGTAAACACATCCTTGATGGCGGCGCAGATGGCGTCCGTGTCGACCGTGATGATTTCATCGACATACGCCTGCACCAGGCGGAAGGTTTCCTCGCCGGCCAGGCGCACGGCCGTGCCGTCGGCGAACAGGCCCACGTCGTTCAGGGTCACGCGTTCGCCCGCCTTCAGCGAGCGGGCCATGGCGTTCGAATCGACGCTTTGCACGCCGATGATCTTGATGTCGGGGCGAATCTGTTTCACGTAGGCGGCAATGCCGGCGATCAAGCCGCCGCCGCCGATAGGGGCGAAGATGGCGTGGATGGGCCCGGCGTGCTGGCGCAGGATTTCCATGCCGATCGTGCCCTGGCCCGCGATCACGTCCGGGTCGTCGAACGGGTGCACGAAGGTCAGCTTCTGTTCCTTTTCCAGGGTCAGCGCGTGGTTGTAGGCATCCGTGTACGACTCGCCGTGCAGCACCACTTCCACGTTCACGCCGCCGCGCCCCTTGACCGCCTCGACCTTCACCAGCGGCGTGGTGGTGGGCATGACGATGACGGCGCGGCAACCCATGCGGGCGGCCGACAGGGCCACGCCCTGGGCATGGTTGCCGGCCGAGGCGCAGATCACGCCGCGCTTGCGTTCCGCTTCGCTGAGCTTGGACATCTTGTTGTAGGCGCCGCGAATCTTGAAGCTGAACACGCTTTGCATGTCTTCGCGCTTGAAGTAAATCTGGTTGTTCAGGCGCTGCGACAGGGCTGGGGCCAGTTCCAGCGGCGTTTCGGTGGCGACGTCATAGACGCGGGCGGTCAGGATTTTCTTGAGGTAGTCGATGTTCATAGTCTGCAAGCAAGTGATTCTGGGCCAGAAAGGGTCTGGAGCGTGTCGGTCGATAGCGGCGGCGCGGCGGCGGATAGCCTGGCGACAATAATGCTTTGTGGAACTGCGGGCGGGTCTGCCTTTGCCAGCCGGCGCGATGTGTGCGGCGCCCAGGCTGCTCTTCATTATAATGGAGAGCCTTACCGCATCGCGAAGTGTTCCATGATCGAATCCGCAATCGCCTGGCTGCTGCAGCTGATCGCAGCACCGGAAGTCGGGCTGACATCGGTCTTTCTGATCAGCTTTATTTCCGCCACCCTCTTGCCGCTCGGCTCGGAGCCGGCCGTGTTTGCCGTCATCAAGGCCAATCCCGCGCTGTTCTGGGCCGCCATCGGCGTCGCCACCCTGGGCAATACCCTGGGCGGCATCGTCGACTACTGGCTGGGCTACCGGGCCAAGCAGGCGTTCGCCAAGGAGCGCGACACGCGCTGGTTCCGCTGGCTGGCCCGCTATGGCGCCAAGACCATGCTGCTGGCCTGGCTGCCTCTCGTGGGCGACCCCCTGTGCACCCTGGCCGGCTGGCTCAAGCTGCCGTTCTGGCCCAGCGTGGCCTACATGGCCATCGGCAAATGCGCGCGCTACCTGACCATGACGGGCTTGCTGCTCTACGTCCCCGATGGCGTATGGCACCGGATTGGTCAGATGCTGGCTTGAATGGGACGGCCTGCAACGCCAATTCACCCCGTTTTCGGGCAGTTCGATAGTTTGCGGCAAAGTGAGATTATTGGTATTTTTGCGTCAAAAAATCCAGGGGACTGGTTTTTTATTCATGCAAAAGAAGACTTTTCCATATTTGCTATGGTACTGGATGAGGTGCTTAAACCTTAGGCTGCCTAAGGCTGTTCCCGCATGGTGCGGCGCAATAAGATAAAATGGGTCTTTAGGGTCCAGTCCACATCGTCACCACACTCCATGAACGCTCCCGCACAAATCCAAGCTTTACTGGCAGAAACGCCGAATGGTCCCGCAGCAAGCCGCCTGCGCGAAATCCCGTATAACTACACGTCGTTTTCCGATCGCGAGATCGTCATACGCCTGTTGGGGGAGGACTCCTGGCGCCTGCTCGACGAGCTGCGCGGCGCCCGTCAGACGGGCCGTTCGGCCCGCATGCTGTACGAGGTGCTGGGCGATATCTGGGTCGTGCGCCGCAATCCCTACCTGCAGGATGACTTGCTCGACAATCCGAAGCGCCGCCAGGGCTTGATCGACGCCTTGCATCACCGCCTGGCCGAAGTCGACAAGCGCCGCCTGTCCATCGATGCGGCCGGCGGCGACGTGGCCGCCAGCGGCGAAACGCCGGAAGTGGCGCAGGCGCGCAGCCATAACGTGGAGCTGCTGCTCAAGGCTGCCAGCAAGGCCGTGGCCGATTTTGGCGACGAATTCCGCAAGACCTACGATTTGCGCAAGCGCACGGTCAAGGTGCTGGGCCGCTACACGGAAAAACACAATGTGCGCTTCGACGGCATGACGCGCGTGTCGCACGTGACGGACGCCACCGACTGGCGCGTGGAATACCCGTTCGTCGTGCTCACGCCCGACACGGAAGAGGAAATGGCCGGCCTGGTCAAAGGCTGTATCGAGCTGGGGCTGACCATCATCCCGCGCGGCGGCGGCACCGGCTACACGGGCGGCGCGATTCCATTGACGCCGATGTCGGCCGTCATCAACACGGAAAAGCTGATCACCCTGGGCGCCGTGGAAATGACGGTCTTGCCGGGCCTCACGCATGAATACGCGACGATCCATTCGGGCGCGGGCGTGATCACGAACAAGGTGTCGGAAGCGGCGGAGAAGGCCGGTTTCGTGTTTGCCGTCGACCCCACCTCGGCGCATGCATCTTGCATCGGCGGCAACGTTGCCATGAATGCGGGCGGCAAGAAAGCCGTACTGTGGGGCACGGCGCTGGACAACCTGGCCTCGTGGCGCATGGTCGACCCGAACGGCGACTGGCTCGAGGTCACGCGCCTCGACCACAACCTGGGCAAGATCCACGATATCGCGCTGGCGCGCTTCCAGCTGGAATGGCGCCACCCCAGCACGCGCGACGCGACGAAACCGAGCGCGCCGTTCAAGACGGAAATTTTGGAAATTCCGGGCCGCAAGTTCCGCAAGGAGGGCCTGGGCAAGGACGTCACCGATAAATTCCTCGCCGGCTTGCCGGGCATCCAGAAAGAAGGCTGCGACGGCCTGATCACGTCGGCGCGCTGGATCTTGCACAAGATGCCGAAGTTCGCCCGCACCGTCTGCCTGGAGTTCTTCGGCCAGGCGCGCGACGCGATTCCGTCGATCGTGGAAATCAAGGATTACCTGGACGGCTTGCCGGCGAAAGGCGAGCAATACACGAGCATCCGCCTGGCGGGTCTCGAACACCTGGACGAGCGCTACCTGCGCGCCGTCGGCTACGCCACCAAGTCGAAGCGGGGCGTGTTGCCGAAGATGGCCCTGTTTGGCGACATCGTCGGCGACGATGAAAACGCCGTCGCGCAAGCGGCCTCGGAAGTGGTGCGCATCGCCAATACCCGCGTGGGTGAAGGTTTTGTGGCCGTCAGCCCGGAAGCGCGCAAGAAATTCTGGCTCGACCGTGCCCGCACGGCGGCGATCGCCAAGCATACCAATGCGTTCAAGATCAATGAAGACGTCGTGATCCCGCTCAACCGCATGGGCGAATACACGGATGGCATCGAACGCATCAATATCGAGCTGTCGATCAAGAATAAACTGCAATTGGCGGAGGCCCTCAGCGAATTCTTTGCCAAGGGTAATTTGCCAGTAGGCAAGAGCGACGATGCATCGGATGACCGCGTCGACGATGCGGAAATGCTGGGCGACCGCGCCGAGCAGGCGCAGCAGTTGCTGGCGCAAGTGACGGCACGCTGGACCTATCTGCTGGCCCAGCTGGACCGTCCGCTGGTCGATGTGAAAGGCGAACTGGCTGAACTGGGTATGGAGCGCTTGCTGCCCGTGTTCGATGTGCGCCTGGAAACGCAGCCGAACGCCACCCTGTTCGACGTGGTGCAGGACCGCACCGTGCGCATCACGTGGAAGCAGGAAATCCGCGCCCAGCTGCGCCAGATCTTCAATGGCGCCGCCTTCAAGCTGATCCTCGACGAGGCCACGGCCATCCACGCGCGCATCCTGCGTAGTCGCGTGTTCGTCGCGCTGCACATGCATGCGGGCGACGGCAACGTGCACACGAACTTGCCCGTCAACTCGGACAATTACGAAATGCTGCAGGACGCCCACCAAGCCGTGGGCCGCATCATGATCCTGGCCCGCTCGCTGAATGGCGTCATTTCCGGCGAACACGGTATCGGCATCACCAAGCTGGAATTCCTGACGGAAGAAGAGATCGGCGACTTCCGCAGCTACAAGCAGCGCATCGATCCGGAAGGCCGTTTCAACAAGGGTAAATTGCTGAATCTGCCAGGCATGGGCGCCGACTTGCGCAATGCCTACACGCCATCGTTCGGTCTGATGGGCCATGAATCGCTGATCATGCAGCAAAGCGATATCGGCGCCATCGCCGACAGCGTCAAGGACTGCTTGCGTTGCGGCAAGTGCAAACCCGTATGCTCGACCCACGTGCCGCGCGCCAACTTGCTGTACTCGCCGCGTGACAAGATCCTGGCCACCTCGTCCCTGATCGAAGCCTTCCTGTACGAAGAACAGACGCGCCGCGGTATTTCCATCAAGCATTGGGAAGAGTTCGAGGACGTGGCCGACCACTGCACGGTCTGCCATAAATGCGTCACGCCTTGCCCCGTGAATATCGACTTCGGCGACGTGTCGATGAACATGCGCAATTTGCTGCGCAAGATGGAGAAGAAGAGCTTCAATCCGGGCACCAAGGCCACGATGATGTTCCTCAACGCTACCGATCCCGTGACCATCAACGCCACGCGCCAGGTCATGATCGGCTGGGGTTACAAGGCGCAGCGCCTGGGCCATGATCTGTTGAAGAAGTTTGCCAAGAAGCAAACCAAGGCGCCGCCGCCGTCGACGGGCAAGCCGCCCGTCAAGGCGCAGGTGATCCACTTCATCAACAAAAAGATGCCGGGCAACCTGCCGAAGAAATCGGCGCGCGCGCTGCTCGACATCGAAGACGACAAGGTCATCCCGATCATCCGCAATCCGAAGACGACGACGGCCGATACGGAAGCCGTGTTCTACTTCCCCGGTTGCGGTTCGGAACGTTTGTTCTCGCAAGTGGGCCTGGCCACGCAGGCGATGCTGTGGGAAGTGGGCGTGCAGACGGTCTTGCCGCCGGGCTACCTGTGCTGCGGTTATCCGCAGCGGGGTGCGGGCGAGTTCGACAAGGCCGAGAAGATGATGACGGATAACCGCGTCCTGTTCCACCGCATGGCCAACACGCTCAATTACCTGGACATCAAGACGGTGCTGGTGTCCTGCGGCACCTGTTACGACCAGCTGGCCACCTACCAGTTTGAAAAGATTTTCCCTGGCTGCCGCATCATGGATATCCATGAGTATTTGCTGGAGAAAAACGTCAAGCTGGAAGGCGTCAACGGCACGCGCTATATGTACCATGAGCCATGCCACAATCCGATGAAGCTGCAGGAATCGGGCAAGACCATCAATTCCCTGATCAGCACGGTAGACAACGTGAAGATCGAGAAGAATGACCGTTGCTGCGGCGAATCGGGTTCGCTGGCCGTCACGCGCCCGGACATTTCCACGCAAGTGCGTTTCCGCAAGGAAGAAGAGATGGTCAAGGGCGCCGACAAGCTGCGCGGCGACGGTTTCACGGGCGACGTGAAGATCCTCACCAGCTGCCCGTCGTGCCTGCAAGGCTTGTCGCGCTACAATGACGATTCGGGCACGACGGCCGACTACATCGTCGTCGAGATCGCCAAACACTTGCTGGGAGAGAACTGGATGCCGGATTACGTGAAACGCGCCAATGACGGCGGCATCGAACGGGTGCTCGTGTGACCTGCGATCTGTGCACACTGCTCGACGGCTTTGCCAACAAGCAGGGCTGTGAGGCCTTGCTGTGGCGCAGCGAGCGCCTGTCCGTGGTGGCCGTCAACGACCCTGCATATCCCGGCTTTTGCCGCGTGATCTGGAACAAACACGTGAAGGAAATGACGGATTTGACGCCCGGCGAGCGCAATTACGTGATGGAAGTCGTGTGGCAAGTCGAACTGGCCGTGCGGGAAGTGATGGCGCCGGAAAAGGTGAATGTCGCCAGTTTCGGCAACATGACGCCGCACGTGCACTGGCACGTGATTCCCCGCTACCGCGACGACGCGCATTTCCCGAACCCCAGCTGGGCTGTCGTGCAGCGCGAGACGGCGCCCGAGGTGCTGGCCGCGCGCCGCGCACTGTTGCCGGCCTTGCGCGACGCCATCCTTCAACGTTTATCCGCATAAAGTATTGTCATGACTGAAAAAGCAGCAACACCCCAACCCACCGGCTTGACCGTGCACAACCAGTCGCGCGTGCTCGACGTGGCATTCGACGACGGCAGCACATTTTCGTTGCCGTTCGAATACCTGCGCGTGTATTCGCCATCGGCCGAAGTGCAGGGCCATGGCAAGGGCCAGGAAACCTTGCAATTAGGCAAGCGACTGGTCGGCATCACGGGTCTGGAGCCGGTCGGCAACTACGCCGTGCAGCCCACTTTCAGCGATGGCCACAATTCCGGCCTGTACACCTGGGCCTATCTGTACAAGCTGGGCGCGGAGCAAGCGCCCCTGTGGCAGGACTACCTGGACCGCCTGGCGGCGGCCGGCTACCCGGGCGACAGCGGCCGCGACGCCAAGGCCGACATGACGGTCAAGCAATCTTCCGGCCATGTCCACGGCCCCAGCTGCGGGCATAAACATTAAGCTAAAAAAAAATAATGCTGTAATCTTGTCGGATTGCCGCTGCCCCGTTCGTCGTATGGATGCCCGCGCTTGCGGGCATTTTTCTTTTGGAGAACAGACTATGGAATACATGATCCTGCTCTACGCCGACGAGGCGCGTTTTGAAGCGATGGAGGAAGGGCAGATGGCCAGCCTGATGGCCGAGTTCGCAAGTTACACGCAGGCACTGGACGCGGCCGGCGTGCTGCGCGGCGGCGCCGAGCTGGCGCCCGTGCGCAGCGCCGCCAGCGTGCGTGTGCGCAATGGCAAGCCTGTCGTCACGGATGGGCCGTTCGCGGAAACCAAGGAGCAGCTGGGCGGCTACTATCTGCTGGACTGCGCCAATCTGGAAGAGGCGCTGGCCTGGGCCGGGCGTTGCCCGGTGGCATCCCTGGGAACCATCGAAGTGCGGCCCGTCATGGCGTGAGCATGGGCGGCGACGCCATTGCGGCCGTCGAGCATGTCTTTCGCCAGGAAAAGGGCAGGGTGTTGGCCGGCCTGATGCGGCGCTTCGGCGACCTGGGCCTGGCGGAAGATGTGTTGCAGGAAGCGTGCCGCAAGGCGCTGGAACTATGGCCGCAGGCGGGCATCCCGTCCAATCCCGCCGCCTGGCTCAGCTCGGTGGCGCGCAATGCGGGCCTCGACCATGTGCGCCGCGCGGGCAAGAGCGTCAGCGAGGCCGAGGCCGTGCTGTCCTGCCTGCCGGCCGCCATGCTTGATGAAACGCAAGCCATCGAGGACGACCGCCTGCGCCTGCTGTTCATCTGCTGCCATCCCGCGCTGGCGCCCGAGGCGCAGGTGGCGCTGGCCTTGCGCACCCTGTGTGGCCTGTCCACTGCTGAGATCGCGCGCGCCTTCGGCGTGGCGGAAGCGGCCCTGTCGCAGCGCCTGTTGCGCGCCAAACGCAAGATCGCCGAAGCGCGCATTCCCTTCGATTTGCCGCCGGAGCAAGAATTGCAGCCCCGACTGGCACAAGTCATGCACGTGATTTATTTGGTCTTCAGCGAAGGCTATTGCGCCAGCGGCGGCGATAGCTTGCTGCGCGCCGACCTGTGCGTGGAAGCGCTGCGCCTGGGGCGGCTGCTTGACAGCCTGCAGTCCGGCCAGCCGGAAGTGCAGGGGCTATTGGCCCTGATGCTGCTGCAGGCGTCGCGCGGTCCTGCCCGCCTGTCGCCGGAAGGTAACTTGCTAACGTTGGAAGAGCAGGACCGCGGCCTGTGGGATGCGGTCCTCATTGCTGAGGGACTGGCGTTGCTGGAACAGGCCTTGCCGGCGCGCGCGCCAGGGGTATATCAGCTGCAGGCCGCCATTGCCGCCTTGCACGCCCAGGCTCCCACGGCCAGTCAGACGGACTGGCGCCAGATCAACGCCCTGTACGGCGCCTTGCTGCGGCACAAGCCGGAACCCATGATTTTGCTCAACGCCGTGATCGCCTGTGCCATGGCGCACGGCGCCGAACACGGCCTGGCGTGGCTGGCGCGGCTGGAAGCCGTGCCCAGCCTGGCCAACTCGCATTACCTGCACGCGGCCCGGGCCGACCTGCTGCGCCGCCAGGGCGACCGGCCCGGGGCGCTGGCCGCGTATGCGCGGGCAGCAATGCTGGCGTCGAATGCGGTCGAAAGGCAATACCTTCTCCGGCGTCACGGGGAAATGCGCCTGCCGCTTGTATAATGCATGCAAGTTCAAACAGACTGCCTACCATGACCAATACGACCCATTTCGGATACAAAACAGTTGCAGAAGACGACAAAGTGCGCGAAGTCGCCAAGGTGTTCCATTCCGTCGCTGCCAAATACGACGTGATGAACGACTTGATGTCGGGCGGGCTGCACCGTCTGTGGAAGACGTTCACCATTGCCAACGCGGGCGTGCGCCCCGGTTTCAAGGTGCTCGACATCGCCGGCGGCACGGGCGACCTGTCGAAGGCATTCGCCAAGCAGGCGGGCCCTACCGGCGAAGTCTGGTTGACCGATATCAATGAATCGATGTTGCGCGTGGGCCGCGACCGCCTCTTGAATCGCGGCTTGCTCACCCCCACCTTATTGTGTGACGCGGAAAAACTGCCATTCCCCGATAACTATTTCGACCGCGTCAGCGTGGCCTTTGGCCTGCGCAACATGACGCACAAGGATGTGGCGCTGGCGGAAATGCGCCGCGTGCTGAAGCCGGGCGGCAAGCTGCTGGTGCTGGAGTTTTCCAAGGTGGCGGCGCCCCTGCAAAAGCCGTACGACCTGTATTCGTTCTCCGTCTTGCCGTGGTTTGGACAGAAAATCGCCGGCGACGCGGAAAGCTATCGCTACCTGGCCGAATCGATCCGTATGCACCCTGACCAGGAAACCTTGAAGACCATGATGGAAACGGCGGGCCTGGAGCGCGTGCAGTACTACAATTTGACGGCAGGCATTGCCGCTTTGCACACCGGTATCAAGATGTAATGCATCAACGTTGGTGATTTTAGGAGATGGAATGAAATTGAAGAAATTTATGGTCGGCATGATGCTGGCCGCGACCACGGTATCCATGCTGGGCGAGGCGCTGGCCCGTCCCATGGGCGGTGGCCGTTCGTTTGGCCGTCAGTCGCAAAACGTGGGTCGCCAGGCGCCCGCACCGGCACCCGCCCCGGCGCCGGCCGCCGCGCCGCGCCAGGCACAACCTGCGCCGGCTCCCGCACCGGCACCGGCCGCCAAGGCGCCGAGCCGCTGGAAAGGCTTGCTGGGCGGCGCACTGCTGGGCCTGGGTCTGGGCGCGCTGCTGTCGCATTTTGGCCTGGGCGGCGCCCTGGCCAGCATGATCAGCACCCTGCTGATGGTGGCCTTGCTGGCCGGCGTGGCCTTCTTCATCTACCGCATGGTGCGCGGCAAGCGCGACAGCAACGCCGGCAATGCGCCGTTCGCCGGCTTCGGTAACCAGCCTGCGCCGGCCGGCAATGTGCCCGACATCGGTTCGCGCATCCCGCCGCTGCCGCCGCTGCAACCCGTCTCGTCCGGCGTCGGCCTGGACAAGCCGGCACCGGCTGCCGCGCCATGGGGCGTGCCAGGCGACTTCGACAAGGATGCCTTCCTGCGCCACGCGAAAAGCAATTTCATTCGCCTGCAGGCGGCCTGGGACAAGGCTGACGTCAACGATATCCGCGAATTCACGTCGCCGGAAGTGTATGCGGAACTGCGCATGCAAATCCAGGAACGGGGCGCGCAGCCGGACTTTACGGATGTCGTGACCATCGATGCCGAACTGCTCGGTATCGAGACGAGCGTCAACGATTACCTGGCCAGCGTCAAGTTTACGGGCCTGATCCGTTCGGCGCCGGGCGCGGCGGCCGAACCGTTCGCGGAAGTGTGGAATATGTCGAAACCCGTCAGCGGCAACAGCGGCTGGGTCCTGGCAGGCATCCAGCAATTGAATTAATTGTAAAAACTTGCTGAATAATGGCTTAAGTCCATGCGGAATGCATGATGCTTGACAGATATTTCCTGCTGAACTGGTAAGATCGAAACCGCCCGCGTTGTTGTACGGGCGGTTTTTCATTTTTAGGGGCGCGTTTGGCGCGCAGGCACACGATGGCACCACTTTCCGATCTCTCCCTGATGACGCCCGTCATCGCGACTATCAACCATTTACTGGCGCAGGAGCCGTGGGCGCGCCAGCAGCTGGCCGTGCACGCCGGCAAGCTGGCCTGCATCGACACGGGCGCCGTGACCCTGCGCCTGCGCGTCGACAGCGCCGGCATGCTGGAGGCGGCACCGGCGGACGTAGTTGCCAATGTGACCATTCGCGTCAAATTGTCCGATGTGCCGCTGATCCTGCAAAACCGCGAGCGGGCGTTTTCCTACGTCAAGATCGAAGGCGATGCCGAGTTTGCCAATGCGATTTCGCAATTGAGCCAGGGCTTGCGCTGGGAAGCCGAGCACGACCTGGAAAAGATCGTCGGCCCCATGCTGGCCACGCGTCTCGTTGCCGGTGCGAAAGATGCCGCCGCCTTCGTGCGCACGGGCCAGCAAAAGCTGGCGGAAAACGTGGCCGAATATTTTCTCGACGAACAGCCCATGCTGATCCGTCCTGCTACCCTGCAAGAGTATTCCGCTGGCGTGACGCGCGTGCGCGATGACGTCGAACGCCTGGCCAAGCGTCTTGCCCGGCTGGAAAAGGCGGCCGCCGCCGTTCAGCCGCAGTCCTCCTCACCGGATTTGTCTACATGATATTGAAATTCCTGCGCCTGTTTAAAATCATCCGTGTTTCCATCAAGTACGGCCTGGATGAGATAGCGATTTCTGGTCTGCAAGTTCCCCGCACCGCCAAATTGATCGACACCCTGATTTTCTGGCGCGACCTGTCGTCGCCACGGGGCTTGCGCCTGCGCCTGGCACTGGAAGAGCTGGGCCCGATCTTCGTCAAGTTCGGCCAGGTGCTGTCGACCCGGCGCGACCTGATGCCGCCCGATATCGCCGAAGAACTGGCGCGCCTGCAAGACCGCGTGCCGCCCTTCGATTCCGACCTGGCCATCGCGCAGATCACCAAGTCGCTCGGTGCGCACCCGGATCAATTGTTTGCCAGCTTCGAGCGCGAACCGGTGGCGTCCGCCTCGATTGCGCAGGTGCACTTCGCCACCCTGAAAGATGGCCGCGCGGTGGCCGTGAAGGTCTTGCGTCCAGGCATGAAAAAGCTGATCGACGAAGACGTGGCCCTGATGCACATCGCCGCCGACTGGATCAGCCGGCTGTGGGCCGACAGCAAACGCTTGAAACCCAAGGAAGTGGTGGGCGAGTTCGACAAATACCTGCACGACGAGCTGGACCTGATGCGCGAGGCGGCCAACGCCAGCCAGTTGCGCCGCAATTTCGCCAACTCGGACTTGCTGCTGGTGCCGGAAATGCACTGGGATTACTGTTCCAGCAGCGTCATCGTCATGGAGCGCATGGTTGGTATTCCCGTGTCGCAGACGGACCGCCTGGTGGCGGCCGGCGTGGATTTGCGCAAACTGTCCAGCGATGGCGTGGAAATTTTCTTCACGCAAGTGTTCCGCGATGGCTTTTTCCATGCAGACATGCACCCGGGTAATATCCTCGTGTCGATCGCGCCCGACTCGTTCGGCCGCTACATCGCGCTCGACTTCGGCATCGTGGGAACGTTGAATGACTACGACAAGGATTATCTGTCGCAAAACTTCCTCGCCTTCTTCCGCCGCGACTACAAGCGCGTGGCCGAGGCGCACATCGAATCGGGCTGGGCGCCGAAAGATACGCGTGTCGATGAATTGGAAGCGGCCGTGCGCGCCTGCTGCGAGCCGATCTTCGACCGTCCGCTGAAAGATATTTCTTTTGGGCAAGTGTTGCTGCGGCTGTTCCAGACCTCGCGCCGCTTCAACGTGGAAGTGCAGCCGCAACTGGTGCTGCTGCAAAAGACCCTGCTCAATATCGAAGGCCTGGGCCGCCAGCTGGACCCGGAACTGGACCTGTGGCAAACGGCCAAGCCCTACCTGGAAAAATGGATGAGCAACCAGGTGGGGCCGCAAGGCTTCATGGAGCGCTTGCGCGCCGAGGCGCCCCGTTACGCGCACATCTTCCCGCAACTGCCGCGCTTGCTGCACCAGGCCTTGACGGTGCATGGCGAACCGCGCGAAAACGACGTGGAATTGATGAAAACCTTGCTGGCGGAACAACGCCAGACGAACCGCTTGCTGAGCTTTATCGTGTACTTCGTGGGCGCTTTCGCGCTCGGCGCGCTGGGCTTGCAAGTGTTCATGCGCTGGCATCAACTGCCGTTTTAACTGGATCAGGACGTAAGTGATGGCTGACTTCCACAACCGCGACCCGCTCTCTCCCGCCTTCTGGGACGAGCGTTTCGAGAAGCAATTCACGCCCTGGGACCATGGCGGCGTGCCGTCCCGCCTACGCAGCTTCGTGGCCGGCAGTCCGGCGCCGCTGCGCTGCCTGATTCCCGGCTGCGGCTCCGCGTATGAGCTGGTTTTCATGCTCGACCACGGCTGGGATGCCACGGCCATCGACTTTTCGCCGGCCGCCGTGGCCGCCGCGCGCGGGCAGCTGGGCGAGCGGGCAGGGCAGGTGGTGGAAGCGGATTTCTTTGCCTGGCAGCCGGCTGCGCCGCTGGACCTGATCTATGAACGGGCATTCCTGTGCGCCATGCCGCGCGCCATGTGGCCGCAGGTGGCGGCCCGCTGGGCGCAGCTGCTGGCGCCGGGCGCCATGCTGGCCGGCTACTTTTTCTTTGACGATAATGCCAAGGGGCCGCCGTTCGGCATTTCGCGTGTAACACTGCAGGAATTGCTGGCGCCGCATTTCGACTGCCTGGCCGACGAAGCCGTCGACGACTCCATCGCCGTCTTCGCGGGCAAGGAGCGCTGGATGAGCTGGCGCCGCCGGGCGGACTGAGCCTGACAGGCCGGGCGGACGGGCATTTTCCGCTGGGAATGGCGGAAAAGCTTTATAATTCAGGGTTTTTGATGATTTTCTCGGAGTAGAGATGCCGATTTACGCTTACCGTTGTGACGAGTGTGGTTTTGCCAAGGATGTCTTGCAAAAGATCTCCGATCCAGTACTGACGGTGTGCCTGTCGTGCGGCAAGCCCAGTTTCAAGAAACAATTGACGGCCGCCGGTTTCCAATTGAAGGGCACCGGTTGGTACGCGACCGATTTCCGCGGCGGCACGGCGCCCACCACGGCCATTCCGACGGGCCCGGCCGATAACGCCAAGCCTGCCCCGGCCGCCGAGAGCGCGCCTGCCGCGGCACCTGCGCCCGCCCCGGCTGCCGCTGCGCCGAAAGCGGACTGAAAAGCGCGCCGCGCCGATACGATCCATTACCGAGAAACCGATGCGTAAATACTTTATTACCGGATTACTGATTTTGGTGCCCCTGGCCATTACCGCCTGGGTCCTGAATCTGGTGATCAGCACGATGGACCAGTCGCTGTTGCTGGTGCCCGGCAGTACGCAGCCCAGCGTCTGGTTCGGCCGCCAGATTCCCGCGCTGAGCACCATTCCCGGCCTGGGCACGGTATTGACGGTGCTGATCGTGTTCTTCACGGGCTTGCTGACGAATAACCTGGTCGGCAATTACGTGGTGAAACTGTGGGAAAAATTGCTGCAACGCATACCCATCGTCAATTCCCTGTATTCGAGCGTCAAGCAAGTGTCGGATACCCTGTTTTCCCCGTCGGGCAATGCCTTCCGCAAGGCCGTGCTGGTGCCGTATCCGCACCAGAACTCCTGGACCATCGCTTTCCTGACGGGCGTGCCGGGCGGCGATGCGGCGAACCACCTGGTGGGCGACTATGTCAGCGTGTACGTGCCGACGACGCCGAACCCGACGTCAGGCTTTTTCCTGATGATGAAGCGCAGCGATGTCGTCGAACTCGACATGAGCGTCGATGCGGCGCTCAAATATATCGTCTCGATGGGCGTGGTGGCGCCTGCGGAAGTTGTTGCTGTACCGGCCCCGGCAGCCAAAGAATAAAGGCAGGCGTCCCATGCGGGACGTGGCCGGATTGAACACTCACTAACCTGAACTGAGAATTTTATGTCTATGCGTACTGAATACTGCGGCCTCGTTACCGAAGCCATGCTGGGACAAACCGTCAGCCTGTGCGGCTGGGTACATCGCCGCCGCGACCACGGCAGCCTGATTTTCATCGACTTGCGCGACCGTGAAGGCCTGGTGCAAATCGTCTGCAACCCGGAACAAGCGGAGATGTTCAAGGTCGCCGAAGCCGTGCGCAACGAATTCTGCCTGCGCGTGACGGGCGTCGTCACCAACCGTATCGAAGGCACGATCAACAACAACCTGAAGTCGGGCAAGATCGAAGTGGTCTGCTCGGAGCTGGAAGTGCTGAACCCGTCCGTGCCCGTGCCGTTCCAGCTGGACGACGACAACCTGTCGGAAACGACGCGTCTGACGCACCGCGTGCTGGACCTGCGCCGCCCGCAAATGCAGAACAACCTGCGCCTGCGCTACAAGGTGACGATGGAAGTGCGCAAGTACCTCGACGCGCTGGGCTTCATCGACATCGAAACGCCGATGCTGACCAAGTCCACGCCAGAAGGCGCGCGCGACTACCTGGTGCCGTCGCGCGTGAACGCGGGCAGCTTCTTCGCATTGCCGCAATCGCCACAGTTGTTCAAGCAACTGTTGATGGTCGCTAACTTCGACCGTTACTACCAGATCACCAAGTGCTTCCGCGACGAAGACTTGCGCGCCGACCGCCAGCCTGAATTCACGCAGATCGATTGCGAAACTTCGTTCCTGACGGAACAGGAAATCCGCGACCTGTTCGAAGACATGATACGCGTCGTCTTCAAGAACACCCTGAACATCGACCTGCCGAACCCGTTCCCGGTGATGGATTTCGCCGAAGCGATGGGCCTGTACGGCTCCGACAAGCCGGACATGCGCGTCAAGCTGGCCTTCACGGACTTGACCGAAGTCATGAAGTCGGTCGAGTTCAAGGTCTTCAACGGCGCCGCCAACATGAAAGGCGGCCGCGTGGTGGCCCTGCGCGTACCGCAAGGCGGCAGCATGCCCCGTTCGGAAATCGATGCCTACACGCAATTCGTCGCCATCTACGGCGCCAAGGGCCTCGCTTACATCAAGGTCAACGAGAAAGCCAAGGGTCCTGAAGGCTTGCAGTCGCCGATCGTCAAGTTCCTGCCTGCCGACGTGCTGGCCACGATCCTCGAGCAGACGGGCGCGCAAGACGGCGACCTGATCTTCTTCGGCGCCGACAAGGCCAAGGTCGTCAACGACGCCATCGGCGCGCTGCGCGTGAAGATCGGTCACAGCGAGTTCGGCAAGAAAGCCGGCCTGTTCGAAGACGTATGGAAGCCATTGTGGGTGGTCGACTTCCCGATGTTCGAGCACGACGAAGAAGCGGACCGCTGGACGGCGACCCACCATCCATTCACGGCGCCGAAAGACGGCCATGAAGACATGCTGGAAAGCGATCCGGGCGCCTGCATCGCCAAGGCCTACGACATGGTCTTGAACGGCTGGGAACTGGGCGGCGGTTCGATCCGTATCCACCGCGAAGAAGTGCAGTCGAAGGTGTTCCGCGCGTTGAAGATCGACGCGGAAGAAGCGCAGCTGAAGTTCGGCTTCCTGCTCGACGCGCTGCAATACGGCGCGCCACCGCATGGCGGCCTGGCATTCGGCCTGGACCGTATCGTGACCATGATGACGGGTTCCGAATCGATCCGCGACGTGATCGCCTTCCCGAAAACCCAGCGCGCGCAAGACTTGCTGACCCATGCGCCGTCGGAAGTGGACGAGAAGCAATTGCGTGAACTGCACATCCGTTTGCGCAGCGCCGAGCCTAAAGTAGTGTAATGAAGCATGCGGCTGCCCCGGCGGCCGCTGTTTGATCCACTATGCAAAAAAAGGCGCTGTCGTGGCGCCTTTTTCATTGTTGATATGACTCATAAAATCCCTGTTTCCGTGCTGGTCGTCATTCATACGGCTGACCTTGACGTCTTGCTGATCGAACGCGCGGGCCAGCCCGGTTTCTGGCAATCGGTGACGGGTTCCGTCGACGCCGTCGATGAGCCGCTGCTGCAGACGGCCGCGCGCGAATTGTGCGAGGAAACCGGCATCGTTGCCGATGGGCACGATATCGTGCTGCGCGACTGGAACTTGTCGAATGTGTACGAGATCTATCCGATCTGGCGCCACCGCTATGCGCCCGGTGTGACGCGCAATACGGAACACGTGTTCAGCGTGCAAGTGCCGCGCGACATCGCCATCACCCTGAGCCCCCGCGAACACTTGCAGTACGCGTGGCTGCCTTATCTGGCGGCGGCCGACCGCTGTTTCTCGTCGTCCAACGCGGAAGCGATTCTGCAATTGCCGGCCATGACGGGCCTGGTGCGTCCCATTTGATTTTCCTCGAAAGCATTCCATGTTGAACTGGTTACATTTGACTGCACAGCAAAAACTGCTGGGCACCCTGGGCATCGTTTTTTGCCTGTGCTTTATCTTCCTGCTGTTTAGCTCCACCGTACCCGGCCGCACGCCACCCATCGGCATGCCGCTGATGGCGATCGGCTGGCTGTTGCACCCGGGCGCGTTTGCCAAGGGCAAGCGCACCGTGGCCTGGCGCGGCGCGCCCTTGCTGGTCAAGATCGTCTGGGCGGCCGGCATTACCGCGCTGATCGTCAGCGTGACGGCGGGCGTGGGACGCATGCTGGCTTGACAGATCGCAAGCCATCGTCCGTGATGTTACTATCTAGTTAATGATGTCACGTGTGGACGAAAGGTTTGTTGATATGCTCAATTGGACTCGACTTTCTTTATCGAAGCGCATGCTGGGGGCGCTATTTCTGTCGTGGGTCTTTGTTGCCCTGTCTGCCGTATGCTTCCCCGACCATCCGCCTGCCACCTTGCCGCAGGCGGGCTTGCCTTTGCTGATGCTGGGCTTTCTCTTGCATCCGCGCCTGTTTGCGGGTGGACGGGGCGCCTTCAGCTGGAGCAGCGCACCCATCGCGGTCAGGGTGTTGTGGCTTGTCGGCATCCTCGTTGGCAGCATCAGCGCCCTCGATAGTTTTCTGGCCTGAGCGTGGCAAGCCTTGGCCGCCGGAAAAAGTCTGCATTAGGTGCGCACGCGCACCTAATGCAGGCGCCGCGCGGGCCCCGTCTGGGAGTAGAATCAATGCATGAAAATCCGCGTAGCAACTTATAATATCCACAAGGGCGTTTCCTCCGTGCGGGGCTTGCCCCGCGTGCATGCTTTAAAGCAGGCGATCGCCCTGTTCCATGCCGATGTCGTGTTCCTGCAAGAGGTGCAAGGCAAGCACGACCGCAATGCGGCCCGCTATGGCGCCGAGAAAAACGGCCACAAGCATTGGCCGGAAGCGTCGCAGCACGAGTTCTTTGCCGGCGCCGAGCACCATTCCGCCTACGGCATGAATGCCGTGTACGACCATGGCCACCATGGCAACGCCTTGCTGAGCAAGTTCCCCATCGCCTCGCAAACCAACCACGACGTGTCCGACCATGCCTACGAGCAGCGCGGCATCCTGCATTGCGTGCTCAAGACGCCGCAGGCCGACGTGCATTGCTACGTGGTCCATCTGGGCCTGTTCGAGTCGGGACGGGGCCGGCAGACGCAGGCGCTGATCGACGCCGTCATGGAATCGGCGCCGAACGGCGAACCCGTCATCATCGCCGGCGACTTCAATGACTGGCGCAACACGCTCAGCGACAAGCTGCGCAATGCGCTGGGCGTGGTGGAAGTGTTCGACCAGCGGGCGTCGAACTCGGCCCTGGGCGACCTCGTGCGCACCCTGGCGCGGCGGCAGACGAAAACGCCGACACCCGTGCCGGCGCGCACCTTTCCCGCCGCCTTGCCGTGGTTCCGCCTGGATCGCATCTATGTGCGCGGTTTCCACGTGGAAGGCGCGCAAGTGATGCATGGCACCCTGTGGGCGAAATTGTCGGACCACGCACCGATAGTTGCTGCTTTGAAACTCGCGTAGACTGCCGGCATGCGCACAGTCAACTTCATCGCCCACAACGACATCCAGCTGCTGTATTGCGGCACCGATTACTTTCCTGCCCTGATTGCGGCCATCGATGGCGCGCGCTCGGAAGTGTATTTCGAGACGTATATCTTTGCCGACGACGCCACGGGCACCCTGGTGCTCGACGCCCTGAAGCGGGCGGCCGCGCGCGGCGTGCTGGTGTGCATGATCACGGACTGGTTCGGCACGGGCAACCGCCGGGTCAATGCCATGCATGCGCAGCTGGAAGCGGCCGGCGTGCACCACCGTATCTTCAACCCGTGGTTCCGGCGCGGCATCACGCGCACGCACCGCAAGATCTGCGTGGCCGATGGCGAGATCGCCCTGGTGGGCGGCATCAATATCAACGACGACATGTTTTGCGACTACGACCACAACATCAGCCTGGAAGCGCCGCGCTGGGATTTCGCCGTGCAGGTGAAGGGCCCGCTGGTGGACGCCATCCATGAAGAGGTGCAGGCGCAGTGGGCGCGTCTGGGCAAGATGAACCTGGTGCGGCGTATCAAGCTGTACCGCAAGATGCGCGTCGTCAGCAAGGAGCTGGCGAAGAACCCTGTCGTGGCCGGCTTTGTCGTGCGCGACAACCTGCGCAACCGCCGCACCATCCAGCGCGCCTACCTGCAGGCGCTGGGCCAGGCGAGGAAAAGCGTGATGCTGGCCAACCCGTATTTCGCGCCCGGGCACAAGCTGCGCCACGCCCTGGCCCAGGCGGCCCAGCGGGGCGTCGACGTGGTGTTGCTGATCGGCGTGGGCGAATTCCGCATGCAGGATGCCGTGGCGCACTCGTTTTATCCGAAGCTGCTGGCCGCCGGCGTGAAAATCGTCGAATACCGCAAGACGCAGCTGCACGCCAAGGTGGCCGTCGTCGACGATGACTGGGCGACGGTGGGGTCGAGCAATATTGACGCGCTGAGCCTGTTTTTGAACCAGGAAGCGAACGTGGTGATCAAGGACGTGGCCTTCGCACAAAGCCTGCGCCAGCACATCGAGCAGGGCGTGGCCGACGGCATCGTGATCCACCAGGACGATTTCAAGCACATCGGCCGCTTCCGGCGCATCGGCTACGAAGCCGCGTTCCTCGCGTACCGGCTGGTGATGCGCATTTTTTCAGTAGGCAAGTACGCATGAGTGATATGACAACGGTCAGGCTGGACAAATGGCTGTGGGCGGCGCGCTTCTTCAAGACGCGCTCGCTGGCCAGCGAAGCGGTCGACACGGGCAAGGTCAAGGTGGGCGGCGAGCGCGTGAAACCGGCGCGCAGTCTGCGCGTGGGCGACGAGCTGGCCATCGACAATGGCGCGGAAACGTGGGAAGTGGCCGTGCTGGGCCTGTCCGACAAGCGCGGCGCGGCAAGCGTGGCGCGCCTGCTGTACGGCGAAACGTCGGCCAGCATCGCCCGCCGCGAGCAGCTGGCCGAGGAGCGCAAGCTGTTCCGCGAGCCGGGCAGCACCATCAAGGGGCGGCCGACCAAGCGCGACCGCCGTCAATTGAGCAAGGCAGGCGACCTTTCCTGAGGCGTGCTTGTTGCTGCAAGGCAAAGGCGCGCGGCGCTTTTGCCGCCTGAAACCGATCCAAACACGCGGCCAAAAAATGCTGCGCTGCACCAATAGAACGCCGGCTCTAAAGTTCCCGTTTGACTTTTACGTGGTAGTGGATAATAGTACGAGCGTTCGGATTTTTTCGAGGCGTGCTTTTTTTTACCCTCGCTTCAGTCCGCCAAATCGGCAACATCATTTTTAGAACGGACATCTTGAATACTTCAGTCAAATTCATGCGCAAGGGCGAACTGACCCGTGCAGCCATCCTCGACGTGGCGCTGGACCTGTCCAGCCGCGACGGCCTGGAAGGCCTGACCATTGGGCTGCTTGCGGACAAAATGAACATGAGCAAGTCGGGCGTGTTTGCCCACTTCGGCTCGCGCGAAGACTTGCAGATGGAAGTGCTGAAGCTCTACCACTATCGTTTCGAGCAAGAAGTCTTTTTTCCAAGCATGAAAGAGCCGCGCGGCATCCAGCGCCTGCAATCGATGTTTGCGCGCTGGGTCAAGCGGGTCAGCGTGGAAATCGCTTCCGGCTGCATCTATATCAGCGGCGCCGTCGAGTATGACGACCGTCCCGGTCCCATCCGCGAGGCCCTGGTGGCCATGGTGCGGGCCTGGCAGGGCGCGCTGCTGCGCTGTGTCGAGCAATCGATCGCCACGGGCGACCTGAAAGCGGACACGGACGCCCAGCAGCTGGTGTATGAGATGTATGGCCTGATCCTGGCCCTGCATCACGACGCGCGCTTCCTGCGCGTGCCGGGCAGCATCGAACGGGCGCAAGCAGGCTTTATCCGCCTGCTGGCGTCGTACCAGAATTGCGTCACAAGCAAATAAGCCGTCAGGCAGTATCCGCAACAAACGCACACGCACTACAAGTACAACACTTTAGCTAATCGCCTTCAGGAGAAAATTATGGGTCAATACGTCGCGCCAATCCGGGATATGCAATTCGTCCTGCATGAGTTCCTGCAAGTGGAAGAAGAACTGAAGCAAATGCCGTCGTACGCCGACGTCGACGCCGACATCATCAACCAGGTGCTGGAAGAGGGCGGCAAATTCACTTCCGAAGTATTGTTCCCGCTGAACCACTCCGGCGACCGCGAAGGCTGCCACCACGACCCCGTCACGAAAAGCGTGACCACGCCGAAAGGTTTCAAGGAAGCCTACAAGCAATACGTCGAAGGCGGCTGGGCGGCCTTGGCTTGCGATCCGGAATACGGCGGCCAGGGCTTGCCTGTCGTGCTGAACAATTCGTTCTATGAAATGCTGAACTCGTCGAACCAGGCCTGGTCCATGTACCCTGGCTTGTCGCACGGCGCCTACGAGTGCCTGAAGGAACACGGCACCGACCACCAGAAGCAAGTCTACCTGCCGAAGCTGGTGTCGGGCGAATGGACGGGCACCATGTGTCTGACCGAACCGCACTGCGGCACCGACCTGGGCCTGCTGCGCTCGAAAGCGCTGCCTGAGGCGGACGGTTCCTGGACCATCACCGGCAACAAGATCTTCATCTCGGCCGGCGAGCACGACATGGCGGAAAACATCCTGCACCTGGTGCTGGCCCGCGTGCCGGACGCACCGGAAGGCTCGAAAGGCATTTCGCTGTTCCTGGTGCCGAAATTCCTGCCGAACGCGGATGGCACGGTCGGCGAGCGCAACCCGATCACCTGCGGCGCCATCGAAGAAAAGATGGGCATCCACGGCAACTCGACCTGCCAGATGAACCTGGACGGCGCGAAAGGCTGGATCATCGGCCAGCCGAACAAGGGCCTCAACGCCATGTTCGTCTTCATGAACGCGGCCCGCCTGGGCGTGGGCATGCAGTCGCTGGGCCTGACGGAAATCGCCTACCAGAACGCGCTGATCTATGCCAAGGACCGCACGCAAATGCGTTCGCTGTCCGGCATCAAGAACCCGGAACTGCCGGCCGACCGCATCATCGTGCACCCTGACGTGCGCCGCATGCTGTTGACGGGCAAAGCCTACGCCGAAGGCGCGCGCGCCTTCACTTCGTACGTGGCGCTGCAGATCGACCGCGAACTGCACCACCCGGACGCCGACGTGCGCAAGGACGCGGCCGACGAAGTGGCGCTGCTGACGCCCGTCATCAAGGCTTTCATCACCGATAACGCCTGGATCGCCACCTCGGACGCGATGCAAGTGTTCGGCGGCCACGGCTACATCTCGGAATGGGGCATGGAGCAGTATGTGCGCGACGCGCGCATCAACATGATCTACGAAGGCACGAACACGATCCAGTCGCTGGATCTGCTGGGCCGCAAGATCCTGGGCGACAACGGCGCCAAGCTGCGCAAGTTCGGCGAAAAGATCAAGGCCTTCGTCGAAGACAACGGCACCGATGAGGCGATGAGCGAATTCGTCACCCCACTGGGCGACCTGGGCGACAAAGTCACCAAGCTGACCATGGAAATCGGCATGAAGGCCTTCCAGAATCCGGACGAAGTGGGCGCGGCCTGCGTGCCTTACCTGCGCGTCGTCGGCCACATGATCTACAGCTATCTGTTCGCGCAGATGGCCAAGATCGCCCTCGAAAAAGAATCCAGCGGCGACAAGTTCTACACCGCCAAACTGGCTACCGCACGTTTCTACTTCGCCCGCTTGCAGCCTGAGACGGCAACCCTGATCCGTCAGGCGCGTTCCGGTTCGGCCAACCTGATGGCACTCGACGCAGACCTGTTCTAAGACTTGAGGAAAATATGACCAATTTCATCGTTAAAAAAGTAGCCGTCCTCGGCGCCGGCGTGATGGGCGCGCAGATCGCCGCCCACTGCATCAACGCGAAAGTGCCGGTCGTGCTGTTCGACCTGCCGGCAAAGGAAGGCCCGAAGAATGGCATCGTGCTGCGCGCCATCGAGAACCTGAAAAAACTGTCGCCTGCGCCGTTGGGCAACAAGGATGACGCCGCGCTGATCCAGGTAGCCAACTACGAAGACAACCTGGACCTGCTGGCCGGTTGCGACCTGATCATCGAAGCCATCGCCGAGCGCATGGACTGGAAACACGACCTGTACCAGAAGGTGGCCCCGCACATCGGCCCGAACGCGATCTTCGCCTCGAACACCTCGGGCCTGTCGATCACCAAGCTGGCCGAGGGCTTCGACGCCGACCTGAAATCGCGCTACTGCGGCGTGCACTTCTTCAATCCGCCGCGCTATATGCACCTGGTCGAAATCATCCCGACCGAGTTCACCAAGCCAGAAATCGCCGACCAGCTGGAAGGCTTCCTGACCACCACCCTGGGCAAGGGCGTGGTCCGCGCCAAGGATACGCCGAACTTCATCGCCAACCGCGTTGGCGTGTTCGGCATCCTGGCCATCGTGCATGAAGCGGAAAAATTCGGCCTGTCCGTGGACGTTGTCGATGACCTGACCGGCGCCAAGCTGGGCCGCGCCAAGTCGGGTACCTTCCGCACGGCGGACGTGGTCGGCCTGGATACCATGGGCCATGTGATCAAGACCATGCAGGACTACCTGCCGAACGATCCGTTCGCCGCCGTCTACAAGACGCCGGCCGTGCTGGCGCAGCTGGTGGAAAAAGGCGCGCTGGGCCAGAAGAGCGGCGCGGGCTTCTACAAGAAGGTCGGCAAGGAAATCCAGCGCCTGGACTTCGCCACCGGTGAATACGTCGCTGGCGGCGCCAAGGCGGCCGACATCATCGCCCGCATCCTGAAGGAAAAGGATCCGGTCAAGAAGATGAAGGCGCTGCGCGAATCGACGAATCCGCAAGGCCAGTTCCTGTGGGCGATCTTCCGCGACGCCTTCCACTACATCGCCATCCATCTGGACACCGTGGCCGACAATGCGCGCGACATCGACTTCGCCATGCGTTGGGGCTTCGGCTGGAACGTGGGTCCGTTTGAAACGTGGCAGGCATCGAACTGGCTGCAAGTGGCCAACTGGGTCAAGGAAGACATCGACGCCGGCCACGCGCTGTGCAACGCGCCTTTGCCTGCCTGGGTATTCGAAGGCCCGGTCGCTGAAAAAGGCGGCGTGCACACGCCGGAAGGTTCGTATTCCGCCGTGTCGAACAGCTTCGTGCCACGCTCTAACCTGTCCGTCTACGACCGCCAGCAGTTCCGCGCGCCCGTGCTGGGCAGCGGCGCCATCGACGGCAAGACCGCCGGCACCACCGTCTTCGAAGACGAATCCGTGCGCGTCTGGCATACGGGCGACGACGTCCTGATCATCTCGTTCAAGACCAAGATGCACGTGATCGGCGAAGGCGTGATCAACGGCCTGAAACTGGCATTGGCCGAAGCGGAGAAAAACTTCAAGGGCCTGGTGATCTGGCACGCCGACGCGGCCGAAGGCGGCGCCTTCTCGGCCGGCGCCGACCTGCAATCGGCCCTGCCGGCCTTCATGCAAGGCGGCGTGAAAGCCGTCGATCCGATCATCGCCGAACTGCAGAACACCTTCATGTCGCTGAAATACGCGAACGTGCCGGTGATCGCCGCGGTCGCCGGCCTGGCACTGGGCGGCGGTTGCGAGCTGGCGCTGCACGCATCGAAGCGCGTGGCCTCGATCGAGTCGTATATCGGCCTGGTGGAAGTGGGCGTGGGCCTGATTCCAGCCGGCGGCGGCTTGAAGGAAGCGGCGCAGCGCGCCTACAAGGAAGCCAAGGGCAACGACATCCTGCAATTCCTGAAGACGGGCTTCACCAATGCGGCCACCGCCAACGTGTCGAAATCGGCGCTGGAAGCGAAAAAAATGGGCTACCTGAAGGAAGACGACGTGATCGTGTTCAACGCCTACGAGCTGCTGCACGTGGCCAAGGTCGAAGCGCGCGCCATGTTCGACGCGGGCTTCCGTCCGCAACTGCCATCGCTGATCCAGGTCACGGGCCGTTACGGCTGGGGCACCATCAAGGCGCAGCTGGTCAACATGCGCGACGGCGGCTTCATTTCGGCGCACGATTTCAAGCTGGGCGAGATGATCGCCGAGATCGTATCGGGCGGCGACGTGGACCAGGGCAGTTTCGTCAGCGAACAGTGGCTGCTGGATATGGAACGCAAGGCATTCCTGGAGCTGTTGAACCATCCGAAAACCCAGGAACGGATCATGGGCATGATGCAGACCGGTAAGCCGGTACGCAACTAAGCACAACGTCGATGACGATCCTGTCCCTTGTTTTTAAAGTACTGCTGCGCGTGAGGCCAAGCATGGTGTATGACCGTATCAAACAACAGATGATGGACACCTTGCCCTTCGTGCGGCTGCTGGGGATCAGCATCGACGAGATCGGCGCCGGCACCTCGAAGGTGTCGCTGCCGGACGATCCCAAACTGCATAATCACCTGGGCACGCAGCATGCGGGCGCCTTGTTTACCCTGGCCGAAACGGCTTCCGGCGCGGCCATGGCTGGCGGCTTCGCCGAGCTGATACTGGGCTTGCGACCGGTGGCCAAGGAGTCGCGCATTCAGTACCAGAAGGTGGCCCGGGGCGCGACGCGCGCCGAAGGCCGGGTACCGGGCGACCTGGCTGCCTTGAAGGCGCAGCTGGCGCAGGACGGCAAGGTGGCGTTTCCCGTGGCGGTCGATATTTTCGATGCCGAAGGCACGCTGGCGGCACAGGTGACGGTGGACTGGTATCTGTCGCAGAAGCGATAGACCGCCACCCAGGACATTCGACAGAACACGAACCTCGTTCAACATCTTTGAAAGAACAAAATGAGCAAACAACTTCAAGACGCGTACATCGTCTCTGCAACCCGCACCCCGATCGGCAAAGCGCCGCGCGGCATGTTCAGAAACACCCGCCCGGACGACCTGCTGGTGCGCGTGCTGCAATCGGCCCTGGCGCAAGCGCCTGGCCTGGACCCGGCATTGATCACCGACGCCATCATCGGCTGCTCGTTCCCGGAAGCGGAGCAGGGCTTCAATATCGCGCGTAACTCGGTGCTGTTGGCCGGCTTGCCGAAAACCGTGGGCGGCGTCACTGTCAACCGCTACTGCGCCTCGGGCATCACGGCCATCGCCATGGCGGCTGACCGCATCCGCGTGGGCGAAGCCGACGTCATGATCGCCGGCGGCATTGAATCGATGTCGATGGTGCCGATGATGGGCCACCACCCGTCGATGAACCTGGACATGTTCAGCGACGAGAACATCGGCATGGCCTACGGCATGGGCCTGACGGCCGAGAAAGTGGCGCAGCAATGGAAAGTGTCGCGCGAACAGCAGGATGCGTTCTCCGTCGAATCGCACCGCCGCGCCATCGCCGCGCAGCAAGCCGGTTTCTTCAAGGCGGAAACGACACCCGTGGAAATCATCACGCGCACGCCGAACCTGGCCACCGGCCAGGTGGACGTATCGCGCCGCACCGTCGACACCGACGAAGGCGCGCGCGCCGATTCGTCGATGGAGTCGCTGGCAAAACTGAAGCCCGTGTTCGCCGCCAAGGGCAGCGTCACGGCCGCCAACAGCTCGCAGATGTCCGACGGCGCCGGCGCGCTGCTGATCGTCAGCGAAAAAATCCTGCGTGAGCATAACCTGACCCCGCTGGCGAAATTCTCCTCGTTCGCCGTGCGCGGCGTGCCGCCGGAAATCATGGGCATCGGTCCGAAATTCGCCATTCCAGCCGCCTGCGCCGCCGCCGGCATCACGCAAGACCAGCTGGACTGGATCGAGCTGAACGAAGCGTTTGCCGCACAGGCATTGGCCGTGATCGGCGACCTGGGCCTGGACCCATCGAAGGTCAACCCGATGGGCGGCGCGATCGCCCTGGGCCACCCGCTGGGTGCCACCGGCGCCATCCGCGCCGCCACCGTGATCCACGCGCTGCAGCGCACCAAGCAGAAGTACGGCATGGTGACGATGTGCGTGGGCGCCGGCATGGGTGCAGCAGGCATCTTCGAGCGCGTCTGATGACACCTGGCATAAGCTACTGCGCGTTGCGATTCGCGGCCTGCGATGCTCACTGTGCCTTCGCACAGTTGCGCGTCCCGGCCACAACTCGCTGCCGCTCGCTACGCTTCTGCCAGGCGTCGTGACGTCAGTGGTCAGATAAGATTAGTCAAAACTTGGGCGCTGGGGATACCTCGGCGCCCTTTATCTTTTTGGAGACGACATGGATATTTTGTGCAGCAAGAGCGAGGGCATTCTGACCCTGGAATTCAACCGCCTGGAACGCAAGAATGCGATCACGGGCGCCATGTACCAGACCCTGGCCGACGCGCTGGTGGCGGCCGAGACGGACGATGCAGTACGCGCCATCCTGATCTGCGGCAAGCGCGAGATTTTCACGGCCGGCAACGACCTCGACGACTTCATGAAGACGGCGCGCCCGAAGGATGGCTCGCTCGACCATGACCGTCCCGTGTTCCAGTTCATGCGCGCCCTGTACGGCAGCAGCAAGCCCGTGGTGGCTGCCGTCTCCGGCCCCGCCATCGGCATCGGCACGACCTTGCTGATGCACTGCGACCTCGTGTATGCGGCCGACAACGCCAGCTTCTCGATGCCGTTCACGCAGCTGGGCCTGTGCCCGGAATTCGGTTCCAGCCTGCTGCTCACGCAACTGGCCGGCTACCCGCGCGCGGCGGAAAAGCTGATGCTGGGCGAGTCCTTCCCCGCCAGCGAAGCGCTGGAAATGGGTCTCGTGTCGAAAGTCGTGCCCCTGTATGACCTGATGACCTTCGCGCAAGGCCAGGCAGCCAAGCTGGTGGCATTGCCAGCCGCGTCGATCCGCGCCACCAAGCGCCTGATGAAGCAAAGCCGCATGGAGCCGATGAAGGCGGCCATCGCCGACGAAAACAAGCTGTTCAGCGCCATGCTGGGCGGCGCCGAAGCGAAGGAAGCGTTTACGGCCTTCTTTGAAAAGAGGAAGCCGGATTTCAAGAAGTTCGCCTAAGCTGCATACCGGGGTCAGACCCCCGTACCCGTTAGCGCAAGCCTCTGCGTTGGCGGCCTTGAGGGTCTGACTCCAGAATTTTTCTCTGGGTGCAATTTGAACTAGACGACTGGTCTAATTGTGCTACAATCGTCGCATGAAAGCTGAATACACCGACGTGCGCCAGCACATTATCGACCAGGGCAAGGCCATCATCACGCGCAAGGGTTTTGCCGGCGTGGGGCTGAACGAGATCCTGTCGGCCGCCGACGTGCCCAAGGGCTCGTTCTACCATTACTTCAAGTCCAAGGAACTGTTTGGCGTAGCGATGCTGGAAGACTACGTGACGCGCTACCTGGACGAAATGGAACGCGTGCTGGAGCAGCCGGGCCGGAGCGCGGCGCAGTCGCTGATGGATTACTGGGCCAGTTGGACCAGCGAGAGCCTCGATGGCAGCGACTGCGACTGCCGCTGCCTGGTGGTCAAGCTCAGCAGCGAAGTGGCGGACATGTCCGAACCGATGCGCGTGGCGCTGCTCGACGGCACCCGCCGCATCATCGCCAGGCTGGCCCTGGCCATCGCGCGGGGCAGGGTGGACGATTCCCTGCCATCGGTGGCCGATCCGGCGCAGATGGCCGCCACCTTGTACCAGCTGTGGCTGGGCGCGGCCATGCTGACCAAGCTGCGGCGCGACGCCAGCGCCTTGCGAACGGCCTGGCGGGCGACCCTGGCCATGTTGCAGCTGCCGCCTGATCAATAAGGGCGCCAGATACGCGGATGACGAGCGTCCGCGTTTTTTTGAACCGTATTCTAGACGACCAGTCTAATAATAAAAGGAGTTGCAGCATGAAGAATTTTGACTTCCACAACCCGACCCGTATCGTCTTCGGTCTTGATACCGTCGCCAACTTGTCCACCCTGGTGCCGCACGATGCGCGCGTGCTGATCTTGTACGGCGGCGCCAGCGCGGAAAAGACCGGTACCCTCGCCGAAGTGCGTACTGCTCTTGCGCTGGGCCAGTGCACGGTGCGGGAGTTTGGCGGCATCGAACCCAATCCCAGCTATGAAACCCTGATGCGCGCCGTGGCCCAGGTGCGCGGCGAGAAGCTGGACTTCCTGCTGGCCGTTGGCGGCGGCTCCGTGATCGACGGCACCAAGTTCGTCGCCGCAGCCGCCCTGTACGACGGCGAGCCGTGGGAAATCGCCGAACGCGGCGGCGTCAACGTGCAGCGCGCCCTGCCGTTCGGCACGGTGCTGACCTTGCCGGCCACGGGGTCGGAAATGAACAGCGGCGGCGTGGTGACGAAAAAAGCCACGCAGGACAAGCTGAGTTTTCGCAACCCGCTGCTGTACCCGCAGTTTTCCGTGCTCGACCCCAGTAAAACGTTTACCTTGCCGGCCACGCAGGTGGCCAATGGCCTGGTCGACGCCTTCGTCCACACCACGGAACAGTATCTGACCTATCCGGCGCAGGCGAAGGTGCAGGACCGCTTTGCCGAAGGCTTGCTGCAGACCTTGATCGAGATCGCGCCGCAGGCGGTCGCCTCGCCCGACGATTACGCCACCCGCGCCAACCTGATGTGGACGGCCACCCTGGCCCTGAATGGCCTGATCGGCGCCGGCGTGCCGCAGGACTGGGCCACCCACATGATTGGCCACGAACTGACGGCCCTGTACGACATCGACCATGCGCGCACCCTGGCCCTGGTGCTGCCCGCACTGCTGGACGTGCAGCGCGAGCAGAAACGCGGCAAATTGCTGCAATATGGCGAACGTGTCTGGAACATCACGCAGGGCAGCGACGACGAGCGTATCGCCGCGGCCATCGCCCGCACCCGCGCCTTCTTTGAAGGGCTGGGTATTCCGACCCGTTTGTCGGCCTATCAGCTGGGTCAGGAAGCGGTGCAAGCGGTTTTGACGCAACTGGAAGCACATGGCATGACCTCCCTCGGCGAACACCGCGATATCGACCTCGCGCGCAGCCGCCGTATCCTCGAAGCAGCACTGTAACCCTGACATAAAAGGAAACAACATGAACATCCTGATGGTACTGACCTCGCACGATCAACTGGGCGACACGGGCAAGAAGACCGGCTTCTGGCTGGAAGAATTCGCCGCGCCCTACTATGCCTTGCAGGCAGCGGGCGCGCAGCTGACGGTCGTTTCACCCAACGGTGGCCAGCCGCCGCTGGACCCGAAAAGCGACGAGCCCGATTCGCAGACGGACGCCACGCGCCGCTTCAAGCAGGACGCCGCGGCGCAAGCCGTGCTGGCCAGCACGGGCAGGCTGGCCGACGTGAAGGCGGCCGACTTTGACGCCGTGTTCTACCCGGGCGGCCATGGTCCGCTGTGGGACCTGGCCGAAGACCCGCACTCGATCGCGCTGATCGAGCAGATGATCGCCGCCGGCAAGCCCGTCGCCGCCGTCTGCCACGCGCCCGGGGTGCTGCGCCACGTGAAGGCGGCCGACGGCTCGCCGCTGGTGCGCGGCAAGCAGGTGACGGGCTTTACGAATACCGAGGAAGACGCCGTCGGCTTGACGGCCATCGTGCCCTTCCTCGTCGAGGACATGCTCAAGCAAAACGGCGGCGTCTACTCCAAGCTGGGCGACTGGCAGCCGTACGCCGTCACCGATGGCTTGCTGGTCACGGGCCAGAATCCCGCCTCGTCGGAAGCGGCCGCCCAGGCGCTGCTCAAGCTGCTGGCCTGATGCTCGGCGAGTGACCGGCGGCCATGCCCGCCAGGATCAGGCCGACCGACGCGTGCCATTGCGTTTCGCCGGACGGCCTGCCCGCCAGCGCATAGCCGTGCAGGAAATCGACGAGCGCGTCGCGCCCGCGCAGACGCATCTTTTGCGGCAGATCAAGGCCGTCCAGGGCCAGTTCGAACAGCGCCGTAAAGCGCTCGGCCACATCGGCTTGCGTGACGAGCCCGCGCGCCATCAGGCGCACGAAATACGGCGTGGCGCTGACCAGTTCCAGGTACAGCGCGCACAGCGCGAACAGGCGGCGCTGGGGCGTTTGGCGCCGTGTAAACGGCGGCTGGCGCGGATCGAGCGCGGCAAAACGCTGCGCCATCAAGGCAAGCAATAACTCCTCTTTCCCCGCGTAGTAGTGATACAGGGCCATGGCATCGACGTCCAGCCGCTGCGCCAGCGCGCGCATGGAAAACGCTTCGCCTTGCTCTTCCAGCAGGGCCAGGGCTGCCTGCAGGATAGCGGCGCTGTCCAGCGCGGGCGCGGCGCGGCGTGGACGGCCGGCGCGGCGCACGGGAGATTCCAGGTCTTGAAGTTTTTTTGATTTCATGGGCATAATTCTACACTGTAGAATTAATTGAAGGAACATCCATGCAAGAACCTTTCGTCAGCGCTTTTCTCGGCATCAGCATCGACGGCTGCATCGCGGGAGAAAACGGCGACCTGTCCTGGCTGGCCGAGCTGGCGCCCGACTCGCCCGAGGCCACCGGCTACACGGCCTTGATGGCGCAGGTCGATACGCTGCTGATCGGCCGCACCACGTATGACGCCGTGCTGGGGTTCGAGCCGTGGCCGTATGCGGGCAAGCGCGTGGTGGTATTGAGCCACCGCGATTTCGTGCCGCGCCATGGCGAGCAGCGCCGCGAAGGCAGCGTAGGGACGGTACTGGAGGCGCTGGCCGGGGAGGGCTGCCGCCACGTGTATCTCGATGGCGGCGCCGTCATCCGCGCCGGCTTGCGCGAGGGCGCCGTCGACAGCCTGACCCTGTCCGTGCTGCCCGTGGTGCTGGGCAAGGGCGTGCACCTGTTCGAGGACGGCTTGCCGCGCAGCGGCTGGCGCCTGGACGGCACGCGCCAGCTGCCCAGCGGCGTGGTGCAGTTGCGCTATCGAAAAAATTAAACCGCGCTGGCGATTTCGACGATGAAGCCTGTGTCAAAACGCTCGTTTTCCGGCGTGCCATCGGGGCGCTTGTAGCCGCAGGGGTTGCAGACGACGCGGCACGCGCCTATCCGATAGTCGAGCGAGGCGTGCATGTGGCCATGCACCCACAGATCCGCCTGCGCCACCAGGTCGTCCAGCTGCGAGGCGAAGGCGGGCGAGCCGAGGTTCGTTGCGTACTGTTCCTCCACCGACAGCATCGATGGCGCCATGTGCGTGATGACGACCGTCTTGCCATCGAACGGCTGCGCCAGCTGCCGTTCCAGCCACGAGCGGTGCTGCGCGTGCAGCTGCGCCGTGTCGCTGGCGCACAGCAGGCGCGGCGCATCGCCGCCCGTGCTGATGCGCTTGTAGTCGGGCATGTAGGCTTGCGCCGCCTGCATGGCTTCTTCCTGGCGCTCCGCGCCGAACAGCAGGAAATCCGTCCACAGCGTGACGCCGAGGAAGCGCACGCCATCGAGCGTCACGGCGTCGCCGTCGAGCAGGCGGATATCGGCACCGTGCGCATTGGCGCTGGCGCAGGCGTCGCGCACGGCGTCCTGCATGTGTTCGAGCTGGTGGCCATAACCTTCGTGATTGCCGTGCACGTACAGCACGGGCAGGGCGCCGAAGGTGCGCGCGGCCCAGGCGATGGCATGGCTGCCCGTGTCGATGTCGCCGGCCAGGATCACCACGTCGGGGCGGCTGGCGGCAAGGTTGATGGCGGGTGTGTCATCACCCCAGACTTCCAGGTGCAGGTCGGACAGGATCAGCAAACGCATGGCAAGAAGGCGGCAGGGTGCGCGGGAGTGAATGGGCCTCTATCGTAGCGCAAGTCGCTGCGCCCGTCCGCTTGACCGCGCGAGGGTAGCGACGTTACTCTGTGGCATCGATTACTGCACACTCATTACTGGAGCCGCATGCCGCCTTTCTGCCTTCCCAAGACCCTGTTCAGCATTGCGCTGGCCACCCTGGCGCTGCCATTTGCCGCGCATGCCGCCGCGCCCGCCATCGATCCCCTGACACAGCCGATCGCCTCGCCATATGCGGCGCAGTGGAACCGCCCGCAGCAGCCGGCGCGCATCCACGGCGACACGTATTACGTGGGTGTGGGCGGCTTGAGCGTGGTGCTGATCGACACGCGCGAAGGCTTGATCCTCATCGATGGCGCGCTGCCGCAATCGGTGGCCGCCATCAAGGAACATATCCTCGAGCTGGGCTTTCGCCTGGAAGACATCAAGTTCATCCTGAATACGGAAGCGCATTTCGACCATTCGGGCGGCATCGCCGCGCTGGCGCGCGACAGCGGCGCGCAAGTGGTCGCCAGTCCGCTCGGTGCGCAGGCGCTGCGGGCGGGCTCGGTGCTCGCCATGGACCCGCAGGCGGGTGAAATCGATCCCATGCCGGCCGTGGAGAACGTGCGCGAAATCGCCGATGGCGAAACCCTGCAACTGGGCGAGGTGACCATCACGGCGCGCTACACGCCCGGCCATACGCCGGGCAGCACCAGCTGGACCTGGGTGTCGTGCGAGGATGCAGAGCGTCAGGACTGCCTGAACGTGGTGTTCGGCGCCAGCCTGACGCCGGTGGCGGCCGACGATTTTCACTACCTGGGCGATGACCGCCATGGGGATCTGACGCCGGCCTTCCGCCGCGTCATGCAGGACTTCGCCAGGCTGCCGTGCGACATCCTGATCTCGGCCCACCCCGACCACTCGGGCGGCGACCAGAAGCTGACGCAATTGCTGGAAGGCGTCACGCCGAATCCTTTCATCGATGCGCAGGCGTGCCGCAATTACGCGGCCAAAAATGAAGTCAAGCTCGATGCCCGCATCGCGAAGGAAAAAGCGGCTGCGACAAAATAACAACGTTGGCGTCTTCACCATGAAAAAGGATTGACGCACCGCAGCATAAGGTGCAGAATCGGCATCCGCAGTTGAGATTAACCAAACAAAAGAAAGGAAACCCATGTTCGAGCAGGCTGGCAGCAAGTACGACCACTAGCCCCGTGCATGACGCTCGGGGCCATCGGCACATTGCCGATCCCGAGCCGGTGTCCTTCAAAACCCCGGTGAGGAAACTCGCCGGGGTTTTTTGTTTCATAGGGGCCCCGGCATAACGACAATACCAAGGAAGACGTTATGCCCATTCATCAGACACTGCGCGGCGCCCAGGTGCCCGTGCATATATTTACCGACGATATCGACGCGCAGGCGCTGCGCCAGCTGCACAATATCGCCAGCCTGCCCATCGTCCATCCGCATGTGGCGGCCATGCCTGACGTGCATGCCGGCATCGGTGCCACCGTCGGCAGCGTGATTCCCACGCGCGGCGCCATCATCCCGGCCGCCGTCGGCGTCGACATCGGCTGCGGCATGAATGCAGTGCGCACGACCCTGACGGCCAGCGACCTGCCCGACAACCTGGCGCGCCTGCGCAGTGCCATCGAAGCGGAAGTACCCGTCGGCTTCGAGCAGCACGAATGGAGCCGCGTGCAAGGCTCGCGCCAGGCGCGCGCCGTGCGGCCCCTCGGCGACCGCCTGGCGCGCATCGTCGAGCGCCACCGCGGCATCGCCAAGATGCTGCGCCAGTTCGAGCGTACGTGGATCTGCCAGGCAGGCACCCTGGGCGGCGGCAATCACTTCATCGAAATCTGCCTGGACGAGGAACAGCGCGTGTGGATCATGCTGCATTCGGGTTCGCGCGGCATCGGCAACGTGATCGGCCGTTACTTTATCGCTGCCGCGCAGAAGGACATGCGGCGCCACCAGCTGCAGCTGCCGGACGCCGACCTGGCGTACTTCAGCGAAGGTTCCACGGTCTTCGACGACTACGTGGAGGCGGTGGACTGGGCGCAGGATTATGCGCTGCTCAACCGCAGTGAAATGATGCGCCGCGTGCTCGACGTGCTGGCGAAGTTTGCTCCGCCGTTCCGGCTGGATGGCGAAGCGATCAACTGCCATCACAACTACATCGCGCGCGAAACGCATGGCAATGAGGATTTGTATGTGACGCGCAAGGGCGCCATTTCGGCGCGGCAGGGCGAGCTGGGCATCATCCCCGGCAGCATGGGGGCGCGCAGCTTCATCGTGCGCGGCAAAGGCAAGCCGGAATCGTTCTGTTCCTGTTCGCATGGGGCGGGGCGCAGCATGAGCCGCAGCGAGGCGAAGCGCCGCTTCAACCGCTTCGACCTGGCCGAGCAGACGGCCGGCATCGAGTGCCGCAAGGATGGCGGCGTGATCGACGAAATCCCGGCCGCCTATAAAAATATCGACGCCGTCATGGCGCACCAGAGCGACCTGGTGGAAGTGGTGCATACCTTGCGCCAGGTCGTCTGCATCAAGGGCTGAAAGGAGCAACCATGAAGATCAAAGTGAAAGCCACGCCCAAGCCGCGCAATCCGCTGGCGGCGGCCGCCAGGCTGCGCGGCGGCGCCGGCGCGCACCAGTCGGAGGCCTCGCCGCGCGCGGCGCGCCGGGCCGGCAAGCACCGCCTGCAGCAATGGCTGGCGGGGCGTCTGAAGCCGGACGATTAGTTTGTGCCCAGTTCGACGATGAAGTTCGGGTTGAACTGGGGATTTTGCGGCGTGCCGCTGCGCGTCCTGTAGCCGCAGGGGTTGGCCACGACGCGGCACTGGCCGATGCGGTAGTCGCGCGAGACGTGGAGGTGGCCATGCACCCACAGGTCCGCCTGCGCGGCCAGATCGTCCAGGCGCGAAGCGTAGGCGGGCGAGCAGCCCTCGCTGCCGTACGCATCGTCGACCGAGCGCAGCGACGGCGCCATGTGGCTGATGACGACGGTCGCGCCATCGAAGGGCTGCGCCAGTTCGCGCGCCAGCCAGGCTTTTTGCTGCGCGTGGAACATGGCCGTGTCGGCCGCGCGCAGCTTGCGAAAGCCCATGTTGGCCAGGCGGATGCGCTTGTAGTCGTTCATGACGGCTTCCGCGTCGCGCATCGCCGCTTGCCGCGTGTCGTCGCCCAGCAGGCGGAAATCCGTCCACAGAGTGGCGCCCAGGAAGCGCACCCTGTTGCCTGCCGGGTCGGTGACGACATGGGTGTCGGCGTCGAGAAAATGCACGTTCGGCGTGGCGGCGCAGGCCGCGCGCAACTCCTGGCGTACCTTGTCGAGGTGGTGGCCATAGCCTTCGTGGTTGCCATGCACGTACAGCACGGGCAGGCCCGCAAACGCGGTGGCGGCCCAGGCGACGGCGCGTGAACCCGTATCGATGTCGCCGGCCAGAATCACGGCGTCGGGGCGGCTGAGCGCGAGGTCGCCCTGCGGCGCTTCGTCGCGCCATAACTCATGGTGCAGGTCCGACAGAATCAATAAACGCATGCGGTATCCAGACGATTCGGGAGTACGCCATCGTACCTGAAAACCGTCACTCCTCCCCCAGCGCGGCGAAGCTGTGCGCCAGGTAGTCGATCAGCGCACGCACGGCCGGCAGCAGGCCGCGCCGCGACGGGAAGACGGCGTGGATGATTTCGCGCTGCGGCCGCCATTGTCCCATCAGCGGCAGCAGGCTGCCGTTGGCCACCTGTTCGGTGATCATCATGGTCGGCAGCTGCACCACGCCCACGCCGGCCACGGCCGCGTCGCGCAGGGTCAGCATGTCGCCCGTGACGAAGCGCGGCACGTGGCGCAGCTGGGCGCGCGCGCCATCGGGGCCGTGCAAATCCCACTGATAGTGCTGTTGCGGCATGCCCAGGGCCAGGCTGGGCCAGTCGGCCAGGTCGGCTGGCGCGGTTGGCCTGGGGGCGTCGCCGAACAGCAGGGGGCTGCCCACCATGCACTGGCTGCGTTCGGCCAGCACGCGCAGCACCAGATCGCTGTCGGGCAGCGGCGGCGGGCGCACGCGGATGGCCACGTCGATGCCTTCGGCCACCAGGTCGACGCGGCGGTTGCTTGCTTCCAGCAGCAGGGTCACCTGCGGATGGTCGCGCATGAAGCCGGCCAGCATGGGCGCGACCAGGGAATGCAGCAGGGCGATGGGGCAGGACAGGCGCACCGTGCCGCGCGGCGCGGCCCGCGTCAGTTCGATCGCTTCCTGCGCCGCTTCCGCTTCCACCAGCATCGCCTTGCAATGCTCGTAAAACGTCTGCCCCACGTCGGTGACGGAAAAATGCCGCGTCGTGCGCTGCAGCAGGCGCGCGCCCAGGCGCTCTTCCAGCAGCGCGATGCGCCGGCTCAGTTTGGACTTCGGCATGCCCAGCGCGCGCCCGGCCGGCGCGAAGCCGCCATGGTCGACCACCTGCACAAAGTAATACAAATCGTTCAAATCCTGCATGCCGCCTCCTTTATCGTTCTATTTTTGGAACGCTGATGGCATATTTTACCGTCTACCGCCTTCATCGTTGCAAGCGTAACCTGTCTCCATCGTAATGCAAACCCGAACAGGAGATCGAGATGAACACAGTCACAGGTATCTACAGCGCACCGCGCCAGCACTGGGTCGGCGATGGTTTTCCCGTGCGCTCGATGTTTTCGTACAGCGGCCATGGCAGGCAGCTGAGCCCATTCCTGCTGCTCGACTATGCCGGCCCCGCCGAATTTGCGCCCGGCACGCGTCCGCCCGGCGTCGGTTCGCACCCGCACCGCGGCTTCGAGACGGTGACCATCGTCTACAAGGGCGAAGTGGCGCACCGCGATTCGACGGGCCAGGGCGGCGTGATCGGTCCCGGCGACGTGCAGTGGATGACGGCCGGCGCCGGCATCCTGCATGAAGAGTTTCACTCGCCTGCCTTCACGCAGTCGGGCGGCACGCTGGAAATGGTGCAGCTGTGGGTGAACCTGCCGGCGAAAAACAAGATGACGGCGCCCGGCTACCAGGCCATCACCAGCGAGACGATTCCCGCGGTGGCGCTGCCCGACGGCGCAGGTTCCGTGCGCGTGATCGCCGGCGACTTCGACGGCCGGCATGGCCCGGCCCGCACGTTCTCGCCGATGCGGGTGTGGGATGTGCGCCTGGCCCAGGGCAAGCTGACGGCGCTGCCGGTGCACGCCGGCTGGAGCACGGCGCTGATCGTTTTGCATGGCACGGTGCTGGTGAATGGCGAGAGCGTGGTGCGCGAAGCGCAGATGGCGCTGTTCGGGCGCGACGGCGACAGCATCACCGTCGAGGCGAACAGCGACGCCGTGGTGCTGCTGCTGAGCGGCGAGCCGATCGATGAGCCCATCGTCGGCCATGGTCCCTTCGTCATGAACACCGAAGCGGAAATCGCGCAGGCGTTCGAGGATTTCAACAGCGGCCGCTTCGCCCGTATCGCGACGTAGTTTGTGTCATTAATTTGTGCAGTACCCGTGCCGCATCCCGCGGCACGGCTTTTCAGGAGACCACCATGAGCACCCCCGCCAACTTCCAAGGTTTGCCACCGATGATCGATCCCGACGACGCCGTCATGCTGCTGATCGACCACCAGAGCGGCTTGTTCCAGCTGGTGCGCGACATCGAGCAGCACGTGCTGCGCGGCCACGTGACGGCGCTGGCCAAGCTGTCGCGCCTGGCCAACATGCCGACGTTCACCACCGCTTCCGTGCCGGACGGCCCGAACGGCCCCTTGATCCCGGAGATCCACCATTTCAACCCGGACGCCGTCTACATCCCGCGCACGGGCCAGATCAACGCCTGGGACAATCCGGCCTGGGTCGAAGCCATCGAAAAGACGGGCCGCAAGACCCTGCTGATCGCCGGCACGCTCACCAGCGTGTGCATGGCTTTCCCCACCATCAGCGCGCTGGCGGCCGGCTACAAGGTGTTCGCCATCATCGATGCCTCCGGCAACTGGTCGAAGATGGCCACCGACATCACCATGGCGCGCGTCGCGCAGGCCGGCGCCGTGCCGATCGACACGTATGCCGTGCTGGCTGAAGTGATGAGCACCTGGAACCGCGCCAACGCGATGGATTTCGCCGCCATCATGACGGACCACATCGTGCCGCCCTACCGCGCCCTGATCGAAAGCTATGACAAGGCGCAGGGCGTGCAAAAGAATGGCCGCGAGACGAAGCTGGAAATCCTGGAAGCGGCCAGCAAGGGCTGAGCGCCTTACGGCGCGTCGTAGCGGGCGCGTATCGCCGCCAGCACGCCGCGCTGTTCCAGGCGCGTGATGGCGGCGTTCAGGCGCGCCAGGTCGGCCGTGCTGGTGCTGTGCGCATTGAGCATCAGGTGCACGGGCGCGCGCAGGGCGAGGAAGGGCAGGGCGGTCAAGGCGACGCCCTGCAGGCGCGCTTCGTGGCGCACGGCCAGCACGTCGCCCAGCAGCAGGTCGGCGCGGCCCGCGTCGAGCATGCGCAACCCCTGCTGGAAGCTGCCGAAGGTATTCAGGCGGCCGTCTTTTTCCATTGCCGGACGGGCCGCCGCATAGTCTGCGCCATACCAGCCCACCTTGGGCGCCAGCAGGGTGGCCTTGCCGCGCGCCAGCTGGCCGAAGCTGCCGACATGGCGCTGCGCGGCGGGCGTGCCGGCCTTGCCGAAGACGCCGACGGCTTCATCGCGGTACGAGAGGGAGAAGCGCGCATAGGACTGGCGTTCCGGCGTTTCGGAGGCGGCGGGCATCAGGTCCAGTCCCCCTTTCTGGAACAGCAGCTGGCGCCGCGCCGTGGGCAGTTCCGGCACGGTCAGCAAGGTGCAGCGCGCTTCCTTGAAGATGGCGCGCAGCAATTCCAGGTCCAGCCCCGTATAGTTGCCTTGGGCGTCGCGATACAGGTATGGCGGCCATTGCTCGAGCGCCATCGTCATGCGGCAGGCCAGGGCGGGCAGGACGCTGCCGAGCAGCGTGGCCGCAAGCAGCACGTGGCGCAAGCGCATGGAACATCTCCGCAGTGGTTCTAGGGGTAGTGTTTGCCAATTTGCCAGAATGGCCACGAAAGTCAAGCAGTGCATGGCCGGTTGCGGATATCAAATGGGCTATAGTGGCGGCCTGCCTTCATTCAAAGGAAATCCGCTTGACTCCCCCGCTCGAGATCGCCGCCAATGTCTTGATGACCGCTTCCATCATCCTGGCCGGACGCAATAATATCCATTCCTGGTGGATCGGCATCGTCGGCTGCGTGCTGTTCGCCGTGCTGTTTTTCCAGGTCAACCTGTACGCCGACGTGATGCTGCAGCTGTTTTTCATCGTCACCTGCGTCATCGGCTGGCTGCAATGGCGGCGCGGCGCGGGCGGCAAGCCGTTGCCGATCACACGCACGGGCTGGCGCAGCCTGGCCTGGGTGGTACCGGCCGGCATCGCCTCCGTGGCGATCTACGGCATGCTGCTGCACCGCTTTACGAATGCCTATGCGCCCTTCATCGATTCGGCGGTGTTGGTATTTAGCATCATCGCGCAATTTCTGCTGATGAGCCGGCGCATCGAGACCTGGGCTTTCTGGCTGCTGGTCAACACCGTGGCCGTGCCCCTCTACTACAGCCGCGGCCTGCACCTGACGGCCGTGCTGTATGCGGCTTACTGGGTCAATGCCGTCATTTCCTGGTACTGGTGGGGCGTGCAGGCGCGCCGCGCGGCGGCCGCGCCGCAGGCGATGGCCGACGCTTGATATTGCCAAAGACCAAGTCCTTAGATTCAAATCGTATATACAATCAATTTTTAATTCGTTCACGCCATAAAGACGCCGGGATATAGTGGCCTTTCCCCGCTTACCGGTGTCTTTTATGTTGCGTTTTAGTCTTTCTGCCTGTTTTTATGCCGCCCGGCACCAGCTGACCATGCAATGCATGGCGCAGTGGATGCCGGTGCGTGCCCGTCCACGCATCCTGTAACTCCTTCACACCCCCGTCGTCGTTTTGCCCGCAGGCCCACCCGGCCCGCGTGCCCCTGCTCGGCCTTTTTTATCTGGAAAAGGCTGCAATCCCAATAAGAGGAAACCATGTTCAAACCACTCGCCATCAGTCTTGCCATCGCCGCCGCCTTTCCTGCCTTCGCCCATGCGGAGGAGGAAATGCTGCGCGTTAACGTCACCGGATCGAATATCCGCGTCAGCGAAAAGGAGGGCGCCAGCGCCGTGCAAGTCATCACGGCCAAGGAATTGAAAGCCGGCGGCAAGACCAGCGTGTCGGATGTGCTGCGCGCCATCTCGGCCAACAGCGGCAACAGCTACAACGAACAATACACGGGCAGTTTCTCGGCCGGCACCTCGGGCCTGTCGCTGCGCGGCATCGGCCAGAAAAATACCTTGATCCTGGTCAATGGCAAGCGCGTGGCCAGCTATGCGACGGCGCAAAACCTGCAGGAAACCTTTGTCGACCTGAACAGCCTGCCGATGGCGGCCGTGCAGCGCATCGAGGTGCTCAAGGACGGTGCCTCGTCCGTCTATGGTTCCGACGCCGTGGCCGGCGTGGTCAACATCATCCTGTACAAGGAATTCACGGGCACGGACATCACGGCGCAGTGGGGCGGCTCGACCGAAGGCACGGGCCAGCATGAAAAGAGCGCGGCGCTGCAGACGGGTTTCGGCAAGCTCGAGGAAGATGGCTACAGCCTGGTCTTCTCGGTCGATGCGCAGCAGCGCGACAAGCTGCAGCAAAGCGACGTGGCGTGGATGCGCGATGCGGACTTCCGCAACCAGCAGCGTGGCAGCCTGGGCTGGGCCATCACCAACTATGCGGGCACGGACCCGACGAAGACCTTGGGCGGCGTGCGCGGACCATTGCAGCTGGTTAATTATGGCGACATCACGCCCGGCAAGACGGGGCAAGTGCTGGCGTATAACCCGTCGCCATATAAAACCCTGATTCCCGGCATCCAGCGCGTGCACACGGCCGCGCGCGCCACCTTTAAATTGAACGCGGACACGGAAGCGTATGTCGACCTGCTGCACAGTTACTCGCGCGCCGACCAGACCTTCAGTGCGCCATTGACGGTGAACAATGCCACGCGCGTGTGGAACAACGCCACCCAGGCCCTCGACACGATTCCCGTCGTGCTGCCTGTCGGCCATCCGAACAATCCGGGCGCCACGCCCCTGCCGTTCACGGCCACCCTGTTCGACCTGGGGCCGCGCCTGAAGCAGGATAAAGTGACGTTCTACCGCGCGCTGGCGGGCGTCAAGGGCACCTTGGCGGGCTGGGACTGGGATGCGGCCGTAGGCCACTCGAGCAGCAAGCTGGAAGAAACCGTGCAGAACTTCGTCAACCGCTACGCATTCCAGGAGGTGCTGGCCGACGGCAGCTATAACTTCTTTGACCAGTCGCAAAACAGCGAAGCGGTACGCAATCGCCTGCGCCTGTCGACCCTGCGTCCGGCCGAGTCGACGCTCGACACCGTCGATTTCTCGGCCGCGAAAGACCTGTGGCAGCTGCCGGCCGGTCCGCTGGGCTTTGCCGCTGGCGCGCAATGGCGCCGCGAAAAGATGGATTCGCAAACCTCGACGGCCGTGCTGTCCGGCACCGAGCTGCGCCCGGCGATCAACATCATCAACGGCTCGCGCAGCGTGTCGGCCCTGTTTGCCGAATTTAACGTTCCGGTGGTGAAAGACCTGTCCGTCAACCTGGCGGGCCGCGCCGACCATTACAGCGATTTCGGCAATGCGTTTTCGCCGAAGGCCAGCGCCCGCTATCAGGCGGCGCCGTGGCTGCTGGTGCGCGGCACCGTGTCGCGCGGCTTCCGCGCGCCATCCTTGCCGGAAATCACGCAAAGCACGGCCGTCAGCTATGTCAGCGTGCTCGATCCGAAGGACCCCGTCACTCCCACGCAGACGCGCGGCGTGACGGCCATCACCATCGCCAACCCGGCGCTGCGTCCGGAACGCTCGAACAACCTGAACCTGGGCGTGGTGGTCTCGCCCACCAGCAGTTCGAGCATCGGCCTCGATTACTACCGCATCAGGCAAGATGGCGTGATCGGCACGGAGAGCGCCACCACCACGCTCGCCAACGAAGCGTCGGCGCCGCAAAAGATCACGCGCGACGCCGATGGCCGCATCACGACCCTTTACCGCCAGTACCGTAACCAGGGTCAGCGCGAAGTGTCCGGCATCGACCTGGACCTGCGCCAGCGCTTCGTCGGCAAGGACTGGGGCAAGCTGACCCTGGCCGGCCAGCTGAGCCGCGTGCTGCGCTTTGCCGAACCGCTGTCGGACGGCGCGCCGCTCACCGATGGCGCCGGCACCAATTATTTCGGCTCCATCCCGAAATGGCGCGGCGTCACCTCGGCCACCTGGGAACAGGGAAAATGGTCGTCCACGCTCACCTGGAACTACGTGGGCAGCTATGCGCAAAATACGCATCTCGATGAATCGGTGGCCGCCTTCAGCACGTTCGACGTGACCACCAGCTGGCAAGTCACGCCGGCGGCGAACGTCACCTTCATCGTGCAGAACCTGGCCAACAAGCGCGCGCCGTGGGATTACTCGGCCTCGGGCTTCGACTATACGCAAGCCGATCCGCGCGGCCGCTTTGCCTCGCTCAAGCTCAACTACAAGTTCTAACCGCCCGCCGCCTGCCGCTGTCCCGTCTGCTCATGCAGGCGCTGGCGGTAGGCGCTGGGCGTGATGCCCATGCGTTCGCGGAAGGCCGTGGCGAAGTTGCCCGCGTTGTGGAAGCCGATCAGCAGGGCGACATCCTGCACGTCGATGTCCGTTTGCTGCAGCAGTTCCACGCCGCGGGCGATGCGCGCTTCGCGGATGAAGGCGAAGACCGTCATGCCCGTCTGCTCGCGGAACATCAGGGTCAGCTTTTCGCGGTAGGTACCCACGCTGCGGGCGATTTCGGACAGGTTGGGCAGGCTGCCCAGATTGTCGAGGATGAGTTGTTTGACGGCATTGACGAATACCAGGTCCGGATGCTGCTGCCGGTCGCCGATCGGGGTCGCCGCCGGTAAGGTACTGTTGCTTTTACGCATCAATCCCAGGTGGATATGGATGCGTGCGGCCAGTTCTTCCGGCTGGAAGGGCTTCGAAATGTAATCGACGCCGCCCACCTGCAAGCCCATGACGCGTTCCTTGGCGGCGTCGGCGCCGCTGAGAAAGATCACGGGAATCTGTTCCGTCTCGGGATTGGCCTTGAGCAAACGGCACGCCGTGTAGCCATCCATCTCGGGCATGCGCACGTCGAGCAGGATCAGGTCGGGATGCGTGGCCAATGCCAGCTGGTAGCCCTGGTAGCCATTGAAGGCGATGCTGAAGCGGTAGGGCTGCTCGCTGAGCAGCTCCATCAGCATGCGCTGCTCGAACGCGGAGTCGTCCACGATCAAGATGTTCTTTTTGATGGTTTCGCTGGTCAATGGCATGGCATGGATGACTTAACCAAATAGCAAGTTGTGGCTTATTATGCCTCGCTTTTTCTTTTTTTTCTGCTTTTCGCGTATTTCAAAAGATGTTTCTCCGCGAGAAGAAGCGCGGATTTCCCAGATCGCCAATAATTCGCTCATGCATTGATTTTAAGCAATGTCGATTGCCAAAAAATCTGTTTTGCCAATGCCGCAAAAAATGCCGGAGTCCCCGGGTTCCTGACTCTCGGCACAAGTATTTTGTCGTCCTGGTTTGCGTGCCCGAGAAAACGCCGGCAATACCGTGACTATCCTCGACGCCCCTCATATTGGCGGGCTCATTAATGATGTTCCGTCATCAGGAGGTATCATGTTGCGAGTTATCTTCCCCCGCCTTATCGTCGCTGCCAGCGTGGCCGTTGCCGCCACGGCGCTGCTGCCGCGTAGCGCCGACGCCGCCGTGTATCTGAATGGCAGCGCCAGCACCACCTTTGACGTCACCCTGAAGATCATCGCCAATTGCACCATCGCGGCGGCCAATCTCGACTTTGGCCAAAGTCAGGGTGTACTGGCTACTGCCGTGAACGTCAATACGACCGTGAATGTCACCTGCACCAACACCACGCTGTATAACGTGGGCTTGACGGCCGGCTCGGGCACCGGCTCGACCGGCACCACGCGCTACATGAGCGGCACGGGCGGCAACCTGGGGACGGTGCAATTCAATCTGTACCAGACGGCCGGCAGCACCTTGTGGGGCGATACCCAGGGCACGAATACCGTCGGCGGCACCGGCAACGGCTCATCGCAGCCGATCACGGTGTACGGCAATATTCCGCCGCAAGCGACACCGGCGCCCGATACCTACAAGTCGACCATCACGGCCACCGTGTACTTTTAATCCAGGCGCTGCGTGAAGGCCCGTGCCGCTTCCCTGATGAAAAGCGTGCTGGCGCTGCTGGCTTGCTGTGCCGCAGGCGCGAACGGCGCCAATCTGCAGATTTCGCCGGTGACGCTCAATTTGCGCGCCGCACAGAATGCCGCGGGCATCAATCTGCAAAACCTCGGCGACCAGCCCATCTACGGGCAGGTGCGGGTGTTTGCCTGGGAACAGCGCGATGGCGAGGAAACCTTGGCGCCCACGCAGGAGCTGGTGGCCAGTCCGCCGATCGTCGAAATCGCCGCCAACAGCCGGCAGACCATCCGCCTCGTGCGCGCCCAGGCGGGCCCCGTGGCGCAGGAAAAGACGTACCGCGTGCTCATCGATGAAGTCAGCCGCGAGGATGATGCGGGCCGCAGCGGCGTCGATATCCGCCTGCGCTACTCGGTGCCCGTGTTCGTGCTGCCGGCCGGTGCGCCGGGCAAGGAAATACTCGACTGGCAAGTCTTTCGCGAGCGGGGCGAGTGGATGTTGCGTGTCAAGAACAGCGGCAATTTCCATGCGCAGATCGGGGCGATGACGTTGACGAACCAGGCGGGCAAGGAGTTTGTCATCAGCAAGGGGCTGTTTGGCTATGTTCTGGCGGCACGCATGCGCGTCTGGCGCCTGCCCGTCGCCAGGGAGGCCGAACTGGATGGACCGTTGAGTATTGCGGTCAACGTGAACGCAAAGGCGCTCGTTGCCACGAATTCGACACCTTGAAACGGGCCGCCATGGCAGGCGGGCTTGCCGCGCGTCGTGGGCATGGGCGCTACCGGGTTAAACCATGAGACGCGCACGGGCATCCTTGCTGTTGCTGTTGCTGGCCATGGCACCGGTGGCCAGGGCCGACGGAGCGGCCGCCGGGACGGGCGCCGATCCGGGACCTGCCAGCTTGCCCAGCGATCCGATGGCGCCGAATGAACTGTATCTGGAGGTAACTGTGAATGCTGAATCAACCGGGCTGATCTTGCGCTTTACCCAGGTGGGCAAAGGCTTGCGCAGCAGTGTGGCGAACTTGCAGCAGCTGGGGCTGGACCCCGCGCGCCTGGGCGCACCCGGTCAGGCCGACGTGGCGCTCGACGCGATTCCCGGACTCAGCTATGACTATGATGCGGCGCGCCAGAGCGTGTCGCTGCAGGTGGCGGACGATTTGCGCGCGCCGTACCGCATCAGCGCGCGCCCGGCGGCGCAGACGCCGCCATCGCGCGTCACGCCCGGTGCCGTCCTCAATTACGAAGCCTATGCGGAACTGGGCCGCACGCGGCGCGCCGCCATCTTCAACGACTTGCGTTATTTCAATGACAGCGGCGTGTTCAGCAATACCGGCACCGTGAACCTGGGGTCGGACCAGCGCAAGTACATGCGCTTCGACACCTTCTGGAGCCATGCCGACCCCGAAACCTTGCAAACGTGGCAGGTGGGCGACCTGATTTCCTCGTCGCTCAGCTGGAGCCGCGCCGTGCGCGTGGGCGGCGTGCAGTGGCGCAAGAATTTCCAGCTGCGCCCCGACCTGCTGACGTTTCCCGTCGCCTCCGTCGATGGCACGGCGCTCGTGCCTTCGTCGCTGAGCCTGTACGTCAATGGCGTGCAGCAATATGCGGCCAGCGTGCCCAGCGGTCCATTCGTGCTGAACCAGGTGGCCGGCATCAATGGCGCGGGGCAAGCCACCCTCATCACGCGCGATGCCCTGGGGCGCAGCGTGACGACCGTGCTGCCCCTGTATGTCGATACGCGCATGCTGGCCGGCGGCTTGAGCGATTACTCGGTCGAGGCGGGCGCCGTGCGGCGCGACTATGGCCGCCGCCTGTTCGGCTACGCGCGGCAACTGGTTGCCAGCGCGTCCGGCCGCCATGGCGTCAGCGACAGCTTCACCATCGAAGGCCATGCGGAACTGGCTGCCGGCCTGTACCAGGCGGGGGCGGGCGCGCTGGTGCGGCTGGGCCAGGCGGGCGTGCTCAGCGGCTCGCTGTCGGCCAGCGCCGGCCGCAGCCGTGGTGTGCAGCTGGGCGCCGGGTATCAATATGTGGGGCCGCGCTTCAGCGTCGATGTGCAAAGCGTGCGCGCCAGCGCCGGGTTTGGCGACCTCGCCTCGCGCGACGGCAGCCCTGTCGTGCGCGCGGCGGACCGCGTCACCGTGAGCCTGCCTTTGCCGGCGGGAAGCAGCATCAGCAGCAGTTATATCGGCTACCGCACCCCCGGCGCGCCGCCATCGAAGCTGGCCACCTTGGGCTATTCGGCGACCCTGTTCCACGGCCTGTTCCTGAACGCCAGCCTGTTCCAGGATTTGCGGCAACGCGAGAAGCGGGGCTTTTATGTCGGCCTGAGCATGGCCTTCGACAACAATCTGGCCATCAGCACGAGCGGCAGCCGGCAAAACGGCGAAAGCGGCCGCAGCGTCAGCGCGCAGCGCGCGGCGGACTTTGGCGGCGGCTTCGGCTGGAACTTGCAGGCTGGCACGGTGGGCCGTAATGCCTACCGGCAGGCGCAAGTGGAATACCTGGGCAATGACGGCCGCGTGAATGCGCGCACGCAAAGCAGCAGCATGGGCAATGCCTCCTCGCTGGGCGCGGCCGGCGCGCTGGTGCTGATGGATGGGCATATCGAGGCGGCGCGCCAGGTGGGCAACGGTTTTGCGCTGGTCTCCACTGGCGGCGTGGGCAATATTCCTGTGCTGCATGAAAACCGCCAGATCGGCGTGACGGGGGGGAGCGGCTATCTGCTGGTGCCGAATTTGAATCCCTATGGCAATAACCAGATCAGCATCGCCACGGAGGACCTCGACGTCGATGCGCGCGTGCCCGTGACTAATATCAATGTCGTGCCGCAACACCTGGCCGGCGTGCTGGCGGCCTTTCCCGTCGAACGCTACAGCGCCGCCACCATCATCGTGCAAGGCGCCGATGGCAAGCCGCTGGCCACGGGCTTGCCCGTGCTGCATCTGCAAAGCGGCAAGCAGACGGTGGTGGGATTTGACGGCATGGTGTTCGTCGACGATCTGCGCGAGCAGAATCAGCTGCAAGTCGGCGAGGGCGACAGTACGTGCACGGTGCGGTTTGTCTATGTGCGCCCGGCGGCGGGCGGCTTGCCCGTGATCGGGCCGCTGCGTTGCGCAGCCGCCGCCAGCGCCGGGGCGGGCCGCTGATGCGCCGCCTGCTGCTATGGCTGACCCTGCTGCTGGGCTGCGCCTGGGGCAGCGTGGCGCAGGCGGCCGACACCTGCACGGTCAGCATGACGAATATCGATTTCGGCGCCGTCAGCCCGATTTCCGGCACCGATTACGTGGCGCAGGCCACGGGCACCTTCAGCTGCCTGTTTTCATCGCTGAACCTGGGACAGTTGCTCACGCCCAACGCGCAAGTGTGCATCTCGCTGGGGCTGGGCACGAATTCCACCTCGGCCCTGCCGCGCAAGCTGGGCAACGGCACCAATCGCATGGAGTACAACGTGTACGTGGACAATTCGTATGCCACGGCGAAGATCTGGGGCGGCGCCGGCGTGGCGGGCGCGCCGTCGACCTTCGGCATGATCCTGTCGGCCGGCTTGCTGGCCCCGCCCGGTACGTATTCCACCACCTTTACCGTGTACGCCAAGATCCCCGCCGGCACGGCCCTGGCCGCCGTGCCGACGGTGGCCAACGCGAATACCGTATATACGTCGAGCTTTGCCGGCGTGGGCACGTACACCTACACGACCTATGGCCTGATCAACCTGCAGGGTTGCTCGGCCAGCAGCGGCAGCTTCGGTTTCACGGTGAATGCCACGGCCGTCAACGACTGCACCATCGCGGCCAGTCCGATGGCGTTCGCGAACGCTTCCATCCTGACGGGCAACTTGCGCAGCACCAGTACCTTGTCCGTGCGCTGCGTGAACAACAATGCGTACCAGATTGCCCTGAACGGCGGCAGCGTGGCGGCCAATGTGGCGAACCGGCAAATGAAAAACATTGTAACGACGGACAAGGTCAGCTACCTGCTGTCCGCCACGCTCGATGGCCCGCTGTGGGGCGATGGCACGGCAGGCACCAGCATGGTGACGGGTACGGGCACGGGCGCCAGCGTGCCGCTGACGATTTACGGCCGCGTGCCGGCGCAGGTGTCGCCGCGTCCCGGCGACTACAAGGACACGGTGACGGCAACGATTTATTTCTAGAACGTGACGGTGACGAGGCCGGCGCCCGACGGCGTTGTCTGCTGGAGCAGCAGATAGGGCGTGTTGTGCTGGCAGCGCACCTCGGTGCCGCCGCGCTGCGAGACGACCGTGCACGCTTCGTGGACGACGAAGGTGGCCTGGAGCGTGGCGGAAGAGACGGTACCGGCGGTGGTGGTCTGGCACAGGGACAGGGCGAACAGGGCAGGCAGTACGGCAAGCTTCAAAGGGGTCATCGTGAACGCAGTGAGTGAAAAACGGGCGTGGGCAGCAGCGCTGGAAGGCGTGGCTGACACCGTTTTTCGCACCGGGATTGGGAGAGCAGAACCAGCCATGATTGTACTTGAAACAGGAAAGTGTGAGTTTTTGCGTATTTTCACGCCGCTGCCGGGGTGCGCAGGTCGCTTGCAAAGTGATAGTAACTAAGTTTCCGTGTTGCAACTGAAAGACTTTTCGATTGTTGTGTTGAATCAATGTGAGGAGATGGTCATGAAACATACCAACTTTAATAATTTGCCTTGCCCGATCGCTCGCAGCCTGGGCAAGGTGGGCGAATGGTGGAGCATCCTCATCCTGCGCGAAGCGTTTTATGGCAAGACGCGTTTCGACGAATTTGAAAAAAGCCTCAAGATCGCGCCCACCATCCTGACGCGCCGCCTCGCCGACCTGGTGGAAGGGGGCTTGATGACGCGCCGCCTGTATTGCGCCAAGCCGCCCCGCTACGACTATGTGCTGACCAAGTCCGGGCGCGCCTTCAAGCCCGTCCTGCTGGCGTTTATCGCCTGGGGCAACGAGAACTTCGCGCCCGAAGGCGCCAGCCTCGTCATCGCCAGCCGCGACACGGGCCTGGCCGCCGATCCGGTGCTGGTCGATGCCACGACGGGCTTGCCCATCAATGACGAGTATTACGCGTTCGCGCCCGGGCCTGCCGCCAGCGACAGCATGCGCAGCATCATCCTCGATGCGGAAAAAAGCAGCGGCATCGCGCCCAAGCCCAAGGCCGCGCCCGCCAACCGGGGCTGGGTGGCGGAAGGGCATCTGGCCTGAGGGCGCGACGGCAGGCGCGCAGCAAGTTTGGCACAAAGCAAAGCGGGCACGGCGGTTTGGCCTTATTGTCACGCTACAGCAAGTTTTTTTGCGTGACACCAGTGCGGCGCAGGCCCGGTTGTGCGGGGCAGGACGCCATCCGTGACCCGATGTCCGTTGAAGGAGTACTGCCATGACCACCTTGCCACAACACGTACGCCGCGCCGCCAGCGTGCTGGCGCTGGCCGCCCTGCTGGGCGCCTGTTCCCATGGCCCGCATCACCCGGGCGGCCATGACGTCACCCTGACGGGCGCGCAGGAAGTGCCTGCCAATACCAGCATGGCCAGCGGCAGCAGCAATATCCGCGTCGGCCACGACCGCAGCGTCAGCGGCGTCGTGCGCTACACGGGCATGGTGGCCACCGTCGCGCATATCCATGAGGCGCCCGCTGGCGCCAACGGCCCCGTCATCGTGCCCCTGATGCAGACCAGCGCCGGCATGTTTGCCGTGCCGGACGGCACCATGCTCACGCCGCCCCAGTATGCGAGCTACCAGGCCGGCAACCTGTACGTGAACGTGCACAGCGCCGCCTATCCGGCCGGCGAGATCCGCGCGCAGCTCAAGCCCTAGCCTGCCGCCGGCGTTTTCTCCGAAACCTCCTTGGGCCGCGCGAGCGGCCTTTTTTTGCGCCAGGCGACCGGCCAGTGCGGCGCGCTACAATGGCGCTGCATGCTGACCATCCTCGCCATCACCTTTCCCTTCTTCGCCCTGGTGCTGTGCGGCTACCTGGCCGTGCGGCGCACGCTGCTGCCGCTGGCCGCCATCGGCGGCTTGAACAGTTTTGTCCTGTACTTCGCGCTGCCGTGCATGCTGTACCGCTTCGGCGCCGCCACGCCCATCGCGCAGCTGCTCGACGCCAGCGTCTTCGGCGTCTACCTGCTGTGCGCCCTGATCATGGTGGGCGTCACCACCGCCATGACCCTGAGCCACCGCATCGACTGGAACAATGCGGCCTTCGGCGCGCTGGTGGCGGCCTTCCCGAACACGGGCTTCATGGGTGTGCCGCTGCTATTGACCCTGCTCGGCCCCCGTTCCTCGGGGCCCGTCATCGTCACCATCATCGTCGACATGCTCATCACCAGTTCGCTGTGCATCGCCCTGTCGCGCATCGGCAGCGGCGGCGCGCATGGCAGCCGCGGCGCCGTCGTCAACGCCATGAAGGGCATGGCGGGCAACCCGATGCCGTGGGCGATCGTGCTCGGCGCCCTGTCGTCATGGCTGGAGCTGGCCTTGCCCAAGCCATTGATGCAGACGGTGGGCTTGCTGGCCGACGCCGCCTCGCCGGTCGCTCTGTTTACCATCGGTGCCGTGCTGGCCCGTTCGCAGATGAGCACGAGCGACCCGGCGCCGTTGGGAGAGTATGTGCCCGTGGCGCTGAAAAAACTGCTGCTGCATCCGCTGCTGGTGTGGGGCATCGGCCACGCGGCCATCGCGCTCGGCGCGCCGCTCGATCCGTTCGCGCTGACCTGCATGGTGCTGGTGGCGTGCCTGCCCAGCGCCAGCAACGTCTCGCTGCTGTCGGAGCGCTTCGGCGCGAACACGGCGCGCATCGCCCGCATCATTTTAGTGTCGACGGCGCTGTCGTTCCTGACGTTTTCGGCGGCCGTCAGCTGGCTGACGTGACGTTGGCGGCGATCAGCGCGCCCAGCGCCTGCGCCGCGCCGGGTTGATGGCCCAGCGCCAGGCCATGCGCCATGCTGGCCTGGTCCTGCATGCTGCGGTTCTGGCCCAGCTTCCATTTTCCCGTGATGCGGGTGAGGGGAATCTCGATGCCGACGATGGCTTTCAATAGCTTGTCGATGTAGCCGGCCGGCGCATCGCCCACCTTCCACGGCGCGGCTTGATCCGCCTCATGGCGCGCCGTCAGCCGCTCCACCAGTCCCAGCAGCCATGCCGCGTCGTCGATGGCGCGCAGGGGGCCATGCGCGTGCACCACCGCATAGTTAAAGGTCGGCACCTCCTTGCCGCTGCGCTGCTTTTCCGCATACCAGGCGGGCGTGATGTAGGCGTGCGGCCCCTGGAAGATCACCAGTGCGTCGTCGCTCCCGCCGGCCGCGCGCCACAGCGGGTTGGCGCGCGCCACGTGGGCGCGCAGGATGCCGAACGGGGCCTCGGGCGTGGGCGCGGCGATCTCGAACGGCAGGTGGTCGGCGCACAAGCCAGCGTCGCCATGGCGCACCAGCGCGCCAAGGGGATGGGCCTGGATCAGGCCATGCAGCACCTCGAGGCGCTCTTCGCGGAAGCTGGCGGGCGTGTACATTTAATAGGCTCCTTGCACGACGACGTCGGCCGTCAGCGAATTGGCGATGTAGCAGCGTTCGTGCGCATCGTGGTGCAGGGCGGCCAAGGCATCTGGCGTGGGCGGCGTTCCCGCGAAGGCGATGCGCGGACGCAGCACGATGCGCGTCATGGCCAGGCGGCCTTGTGCATTCTTGCCCAGTTCGCCGACGGCGGCGTCGCGGTAATCGTCGATGACGTAGCCGCGCTGCGCCGCCAGCGACAGGAAGAACAGCATGTGGCAGCTCGACGTGGCGGCCACCAGCGCCTCTTCCGGGTCGATATTTGCCGCCACGGACATCGGCAGCGGCACGGACAGGGGCGACGACGAGGCGGGCACCGTCAGGCCGCCGTCGAACTGCCATTCATGGCCGCGGCTGTAGCGCTGGCCGGCGAAATCCTGGCCGTCGCGCTGCCAGGCCACGGTGGCGAAAAACTGATGCATGGGGGCTCCGCAAGAGTAGAAGGGAATGCGCCATCTTAGCGTCAGCCTTGGCTATTTAAAATAGCCAATAAGTGCTATCTTGAAACTACCAATTCAAGAGCCCCACCCCACCATGCCAGCTTCCCACCTGAACCCGATAATCGCCACCTTGCCGCTGCAGCGCGGCGCCGTCGAACCGCTGTTCCGCCAGCTGTATGCGGCCATCAAGGCGGCCATTCTCGACGGCCGCATGCATCCCGGCATGCAGCTGCCGCCCACGCGCGATTTTTGCCGCCTGCTGGCCGTGTCGCGCCAGACGGTGCTCAATGCGTATGCGCTGCTGACGGCCGAAGGCTATCTCGATGGCGCCGTCGGGCGCGGCACCTTTGTCAGCCGCGAGGTGCCGCTGCCTGTGCCGCCGGCCGCTACGCCCGGCCTGCTGCGGCCCCTGTCGGCGCGCGGGCAGGGCGTGGTGGCGGCCATGCGCCAGGTGGCGTTCCACCGGGGGCCGCTGCGCGCTTTCCGCGTCGGCATGCCGCGCATCGACCATTTTCCATTTGACGTGTGGAACCGCCTGGAAGCGCGCCGCTGGCGCCGCCCCGACCACCAGTTCGGCTACAGCGACCCGGCCGGCTACCTGCCGCTGCGCGAACTGCTGTGCGTGTACCTGAAGGCCTCGCGCGGCGTCCAGTGCACGCCGCAGCAGATCGTCATCACGTCCGGTTCGCAGCAGGCGCTGTTCATGCTGTCGACTATTTTGCTGGCGCCCGGCGATGCCGCCTGGATGGAGTCGCCCGGCTACCGGGGCGCCAGCGGCCCCCTGCGCGCGGCCGGTGCGCGCGTGTTTCCCGTCCCCGTCGATGCGCAGGGGCTGGACGTGGCCTACGGCGTGGCGCACTGCCCGCAGGCGAAGCTGGCCTATGTGACGCCATCGCACCAGATGCCGCTGGGCGTGAGCATGAGCTTGCCACGCCGCCTGGCCCTGCTGGCCTGGGCCGCGCACAATAAAGCCTGGCTGGTGGAAGACGATTACGACAGCGAATACCGCTACTCGGGCGCGCCGCTGGCGTCGCTGCAAAGCCTGGACCGGGCCGGCTGCGTGGTGTACGTGGGCACCCTGTCGAAAGTGCTGTTCCCCGGCCTGCGCCTCGGTTACATGGTGGCGCCGCCCGCGCTGGCCGAGGCGCTGGTGCAGGCCAAGGCCGTGATGGACCGCCACACGGCCATCGTGCCCCAGATGGCGCTGGCCGACTTCATCGCCGAGGGCCATTTCGGCCGGCATATCCGCCGCACGCGCGACAGCAATGCCGAACGGCGCGACCTGCTGGTGCGCGGCCTGGCGCGCGAACTGGGCGACCAGCTCGCCTGCGGCCCGGCCGACAGCGGCCTGGAACTGTGCGCGTATTTTCGCGGCGGCCACGATGAAGAAACGGTGGCGCGCGCGGGCCTGGCGCGGGGTATCGAACTGCGCCCGCTGGGCCACTATGCCGACCCGGCGGCGGGCCCCGAGTGCGCCACGCCGCGCGGGCTGCTGCTGGGCTTTGCGGCCATTCCCCCGGCCGAGATGGCGCACGGTCTGCTTGAATTGGGGCGCATCCTGCGCGGCCGATAATCTATACTGGGACTTGCCTGCACATGAAGACGACGACCATGACCATTACCCGCTGCTCCTGGGCCAATCCGGCCAATCCCCGCTACCTTGCGTATCACGACACGGAGTGGGGCGTGCCCTGCCACGACGAGCGCCGGCTGTTCGAGATGCTGAACCTGGAAGGGGCGCAGGCGGGCCTGAGCTGGGAAACCATCCTCAACAAGCGCGACACCTACCGCGCCGCTTTCGATGACTGGGATGCGGAAAAGATCGCCGCGTATGGCCCTGACAAGGTGGCGCAGCTGCTGGCGGACCCCGGCATCGTGCGCAACCGCCTGAAGGTGGCGGCCGCCATCACGAATGCGCAAGCCTATTTGCGCCTGCGCGCGGAGGGCCAGACCCTGGACAGCTTTTTGTGGGCATACGTCGATGGCCAGCCCATCGTCAACAGCTGGCAGCCGGGCGAGTTTCCCGCCAAGACGGCCCTGTCCGACACACTGTCGAAAGACTTGCTCAAGCGGGGCTTCAAGTTCGTCGGCTCGACCATCATCTACGCCTACATGCAGGGCATCGGCATGGTCAACGACCATGCGCCCGCCTGTTTTTGCCGCGCGGGGCGCTGATGCGCCGCGCGCTGGTCCTGCTCGACACGGATTTTGACGGCGCCCGCCTGCGCGCCGCCTGCGCCGCGCATGGCGGTCGCCGCCTGCACTACATCGCGCTGGCGCCGCGTCCCGTCGACGCCAGCCACTTGCCCGAGGAGTGGCGCACGCAATGGCCGCCCTGCGTGCCTGGCCTGCACCGCATGGTCGCGCGCGACGGCCTCGTCACACTCGACGTGCTGATCGGCGAGCCCGATGCCTGCCTGGCGCAATTGTCGGCGCGCGTCGATGAAGTGCACCTGGCCTGGGTGCCGGCGGCCACGCCGGTGCTGGCGCGCCTGATGGCCGATGGCGCCCGCCTGCAAGCCGTGCACTTGGAGGAAGCGCAGCGCGCGGCCCTGCAACAGCATGGTTTTGTATTTGACGAGAGCCGTTTGCGCGCCGTGTTCTATGCGCGCCGCAGTGACAGCGTGGCCACCGTGGCGCCCGAGCGGCGCGCCATCGTCATCGGCGCGGGCGTGGCCGGCGCGGCCGCCTGCGAGCGGCTGGCCGCGCGCGGCTGGAAGGTGACCTTGATCGAACGCCACGCGCAGCCGGCCAGCGAAGCGTCGGGCAACCTGGCCGGCATCTTCATGCCGCTGATGTCGAAGGACGACAATATCGCCACGCGCCTGGTGCGCGCCGCCTACCTGTACTCGCTGCGCTACTGGCAAGATCTGGGCGGCATCGGCACCGCCATCGAAGGTGCGCAATGCAGTGTGCTGCAGCTGGCGCGCGATGCGGAACACGCGTACGTGCAGCGGCAGATCGCCGCCAGCGGCCTGTATCCGCGTGAATTCGCCCGCTGGCTGGAAGCGCCCGAGGCGAGCGCCATGCTGGGCGCGCCGGCGCCCGATGGCGCCTGGTGGTTCGAGCAGGGCGGCTGGGCGCGCCCGTCTTCCGTGTGCGCGGCCATGCTGGACGCCTGCGGCGCCTTGCTTACGCGGTGCTTTTCCAGCAGCGCCCTGCGCCTGGAACGTGGCGACGGCGAATGGCTGGTGCGCGATGCGGACGGTACCCTGATCGCGGCGGCACCCACCGTCATCCTGGCGGCCGGCACGGGCGCCGTAGCCTTTGAACAGGCGGCCGGACTGCCGCTCGATGCCGTGCGCGGCCAGGTCACGCACCTGGCCGCAGGCAGCTTGCCCTCGTTGCCGTTCGTCGTCTGCCGCGAAGCCTACATGACGCCGGCGCACCAGGGCGTCGTCTGCGTGGGCGCCAGCTACGACGCGGACGCGGACGCCAAGCTGCGCCCATCGAGCCAGCAGGAAAATATCGCGAAGATCGCCGACATCCTGGACGTCGCCCCGTTCGACGCGCCGCTGGCCGGGCGCACGGGCTTTCGCTGCGTGGCGCCGGACCGCTTGCCGCTGGCCGGCGCCTTGCCCGACCCCGGCATACCGGGCCGTTGCGAGCGCCTGCGCGACGTGCCGCGCTGGCCCGGCCTGTTTGGTCTGCTCGGTTACGCCTCGCGCGGCCTGATCTGGGCACCGCTGGCGGCCGAGCTGCTGGCGTGTCAGCTGGAGGGGGAGCCGTTGCCGCTGGAACGTCAGTTGGCAGAGGCGCTTGATCCAGCCCGTTTTTTACTTCGCGAACGCCGCCGCGCTGGTTGAGCGTTGGCGCAGAGCAGGCGAGGGCTGGGGGCAGACCCCCAACACAGCTGACGCAAAGCCTGGCGCCAACGCGCGTGAGGGTCTGAGCCCCTATGCGGACGCTCCGCGCGTAGTCCCCATATCTGTTTTTCAGCTTTCTAAACTCTTTTTAATTTGTTTTCCGAACAACATAAGTTCGCTACAGTGGACTCGTGCTGGTTTTTGACGACGGAATAAAGAGGTGGAACGATGGCTGCTGCAGAACTGATTTTCGATCCCCGCGCCGCGCACGGCGAGGCGGCGTTTGACGAAGTACTGAATAACGCGCGCGCCCAGGCGCAGGCGCAGGGCTTGCCGTATGCGGGCATCGTCAGCGCGCAGGATGCGTGGCAGCTGGTGCAGGCCGGCAAAGCCGTGCTGGTCGACGTGCGCACCAACGAAGAACGTACTTTCGTCGGCTACGTGCCCGCCTCGCTGCATGTGGCGTGGGCGACCGGCACGGCCATGAACCGCAACCCCCGCTTTACCCGCGAGCTGGAAGCGAAGGCGGGCGGCAAGGATGCCGTCGTGGTGCTGCTGTGCCGCAGCGGCAAGCGCTCGGCCGCAGCCGCCGAAGCGGCGGCCAAGGCGGGTTTCAAGCACGTCTTCAATATTGCGCAAGGCTTCGAAGGCGACCTCGACGCGCAGCAGCAGCGCGGCCACAGCGGCGGCTGGCGCTGGCATGCGCTGCCTTGGCAGCAAGATTAAACCTCTTCCCGGGACCACCATGAACCAGCAAGCCATTCCCCCGGCCTCCCTTGCCGCGCAGCCGCAATGGGAACTGCGCCAGATCGTCGATGAATTGCGCGCCGTGCGCGCGCAGTGGCGCGAGGGGCTGGCCAGCAGCCAGGAGTGCGGCGCGCGCGAATTCCCGTCGCGCCAGCATCTGCGCGACATCGTTGGCGCCCTGTGCGCGGCCCTGTTCCCGATGCGCCTGGGTCCCCTCGACCTGCAGCAGGAGAGCGAGGATTTTTTTGTCGGCCACACGCTCGACACGACCTTGACGGGCCTGCACGAACAGGTGCGGCGCGAACTCAGTTACCACGCGCGTCAGCACGGCTTGCAGCAGACGGTCTCCATCGAACAGCAGGCGCTGGCCATCGTGCAACGCTTCGCCCGCGCGCTGCCGCGCATCCGCGCCCGGCTCGACACGGACGTGGCGGCCGCCTTCCAGGGCGACCCGGCCGCGCACAGCGTCGATGAAGTGCTGCTGTGCTATCCGGGCATCCTGGCCATCATCCATTACCGCCTGGCGCACACCTTGTATGCGCTCGGCGCGCCGCTGGTGGCGCGCATCATCGCCGAAGTGGCCCATTCGCAGACGGGCATCGACATCCACCCGGGCGCCGTCATCGGCAGCAGCTTTTTCATCGACCATGGCACGGGCGTGGTGATCGGCGAGACGGCCATCATCGGCGACCGGGTGCGCATCTACCAGGCCGTCACCCTGGGCGCCAAGCGCTTTCCCGCCGGCGCCGACGGCGTGCTGAAAAAGGGACTGGCGCGCCATCCCATCGTGCAGGACGACGTGGTCATCTATGCGGGCGCGACGATTCTGGGACGGGTGACCATCGGCCAGGGCTCCGTCATCGGCGGCAATGTCTGGCTGACCCGCAGCGTGGCGCCCGGCAGCCATGTCACGCAAGCGCATAACCAGCAGGAGGCGCCGGAATCGCCGGCGCCATCCCACCCCGCCTTTGCCCACCACCCATGAGGACAGCATGTTGATCAAACAGTTTGGACTGGCCGTGCGCCAGTTGCGCGAAGGGCATGGCTGGTCGCAGGAACGGCTGGCCGAAGCGGCCGACTTGAACCGCTCGTTCATCGGCGAAATCGAACGGGGTGCCGCCACGCCATCGCTGCTGACGGTGGAAAAGCTGGCCATCGCGCTGGGCGTCGGCCTGGCGGGACTGATGGCGCGCTGCGAACCGGAACTGGTGGATTAAATCGGGTGGATCAAGCGTCACGATGATGGCGATAGCATGTTGAGAGAAGAGAGGAGACGTCCGATACTTTATTTGTTTTTCAGATAAGCATATTCACTTTTCTCATCAGGAGTAGTCATGACAGTAGCAACAGAGAGCCAGTTTGCGCTGGGCGACAACGCCGCGCGCCAGCTGGCCAATGCAAGCAAGAGCGTCCCCCAGTTATCCACGATCACGCCGCGCTGGCTGGTGCACCTGCTGCAATGGCTGCCCGTGGAAGCGGGTATCTACCGCCTCAATCGCGTGAAGAACCCGAAGGACGTGCGCGTGGCCTGCTCGCAGCGCGACGAGTCGGAACTGCCGCAAACCTTCGTCGACTACGACGACCAGCCGCGCGAGTATTTTCTCAATGCCGTCAGCACGGTGCTCGACGTGCACACGCGCGTGTCGGACCTGTACAGCAGCCCGCACGACCAGATCAAGGAGCAGCTGCGCCTGACCATCGAGACGATCAAGGAGCGCCAGGAAAGCGAATTGATCAACAATCCCGACTACGGCCTGCTGGCCAGCGTGCACGACGACCAGCGCATCTTTACCCTGACGGGCGCGCCCACGCCGGACGACCTCGACGAACTGCTGACGAAAGTGTGGAAGGAGCCGGGCTTCTTCCTCGCCCATCCGCTGGCGATTGCCGCCTTTGGCCGCGAATGCACGCGCCGCGGCGTGCCGCCGCCCACCGTCAGCCTGTTCGGCTCCCAGTTCTTGACGTGGCGCGGCGTGCCGCTGGTGCCGTCCGACAAACTGCCGATCGAAGACGGCAAGACGAAGATCATCCTGCTGCGCGCGGGCGAGCAGCGCCAGGGCGTGATCGGCCTGTTCCAGCCTGGCCTGGCGGGCGAGCAAAGCCCGGGCCTGTCCGTGCGGTTCATGGGCATCAACCGCCACGCGATTTCGTCCTACCTGATTTCGCTGTATTGCTCGCTGGCCGTGCTGACCGACGATGCGCTGGCCGTACTGGAAGACGTGGAGATCGGTAAATACCATGACTACCCAGACACCTACAAGTGATGGCGCGGCGGGCTTGCCTGCCGTCCCATTCTTACCCGACGAAGCGACCCTGAACCGCCTGGCCGGTGAATTCTTTGCCCGTTTGCCCGGGTTGGCCCCCGCGTTGGACAAGTCGCCCAGCCTCGGTGGTTCCGGCAGCGTGCTCGATGCGGCGCCCCGCTATGTGAACCGTCCGCCGCCGCAGCCCGGCCCATCGTTTGCCGCCATCGCCCCCGGCGTGGCGACGGCGCAAGTGCCGCCCGTGACGGCGCCACTGGAAGCACCGATTGCGCCGGCGCCCGCCTCCGTGCCGACGCCGCGCTTGTCGGCGATCAATGCGCCCGGTGCGCCATCGCCGTATTATTTTATCGGTGGCGCACATGGCTATCCGGCGTCGCATGGCAAGCTCGATGGCCTGGCGCAGCAGGGGCTGGGACAATCGGCCCCCGATGATTTAAGAGGGCTGTTTGCCACGCCACAGCAGGCACCGGTGCGCCAGCTGCCCGTGACGCCGTCAATCAGCCCGCCCGCGTTCTATTTCCAGACCGAGCTGCCTGCGCAGTCAGCGGGGACCAAGCCGGGCCACGGGAAAACGCCCGCGCCGTTCGACGTGCACGCCGTGCGGCGCGACTTTCCCGTGCTGGCCGAACGGGTCAACGGCAAGCCGCTGGCCTGGTTCGACAATGCGGCCACCACGCACAAGCCGCAGTCGGTGATCGACCGCGTGTCGTATTTCTATGCGCACGAGAATTCGAACATCCATCGCGCCGCCCACGCGCTGGCGGCGCGTGCCAGCGATGCGTATGAGGCCGCACGCGCCAAGGTGGCGAGCTTTCTGGGCGCCGCCTCGCCCAATGAAATCATCTTCGTGCGCGGCGCCACGGAAGGCATCAATCTGATCGCCAACACCTTCGGGCGCAAGTACATCGGCAGCGGCGACGAGATCATCGTCTCGCAGCTCGAGCATCATGCCAATATCGTGCCGTGGCAGCAGCTGGCGGCGGAAAAGGGCGCCACACTGCGCGTGATTCCCGTCGATGACAGCGGCCAGATCATCGTCGATGAATTCCGCAAGCTGCTCAACGGGCGCACGAAACTGGTATCGGTGACGCAGGTGTCGAATGCGCTGGGCACCGTCACGCCCGTGGCGCAGATTATCGCGCTGGCGCATGCGGCCGGCGTGCGCGTGCTGGTCGACGGGGCGCAAGCCGTGTCGCATTTGCGCGTGGACGTGCAGGCGCTCGGCGCCGATTTCTATGTGTTCTCGGGGCATAAGGTGTTCGGTCCGACGGGCATCGGCGCCGTGTATGGCAAGGCGGACTTGCTCGAGCAATTGCCGCCGTGGCAGGGCGGCGGCAACATGATTGCCGACGTGACGTTCGAGCGCACCGTCTACCAGGGCGTGCCGAACCGTTTCGAGGCGGGCACGGGCAATATCGCTGATGCCGTGGGACTGGGCGCGGCCATCGATTACGTCCAGCGCATCGGCCTGGAGAACATCGCCGCCTACGAGCACGCGCTGCTGGAATACGCCACGCACCAGTTGCAAGCGATTCCCGGCGTGCGCCTGATCGGCACGGCGTTCGAGAAGGCCAGCGTGGCGTCGTTCGTGCTGGCCGGCTACGAGCCGGCGGAAGTGGGGCGCGCCCTGAACGACGAGGGCATCGCCGTGCGCTCGGGCCACCATTGCGCCCAGCCGATCCTGCGCCGCTTCGGCGTGGAAGCGACCGTGCGGCCATCGTTCGCCTTCTACAACACGTATGAGGAAATCGACCGCATGATCGTCGTGGTGCAACGCCTGGCGGGCGCGCGCCGCTGATCTTGTCAGCTTGTCAATATGATGCCGCCCCGGCGCCAGCGGGGCGGCATTGTTGCGTCAGATCACGGACTTTGCGCGCGGCTGGCTGGCGTCCGCAGGCTGGCGGTATAATTTATCCTTGGCAATATTCAAGCTGCGGCGCCGTGCCGCCGGCGCCCAAGGAGATATCCGGTGGAAGATCAACACAGCTCGCCCGAGCTTTTCCTGTTCCTGGCGTCGACCGTGCACGACATGAAAAACTCGATCAGCGTCGTCAGCGGCACGCTGGAATCCCTGCTGGCGGCCGAGCAGGCGAAAGACGCGCCGCAAGCCGACCCCGCCTACCTGCAGATGGCGCAGATGCTGTACCAGACCAAGCGCCTCAACGATAACCTGATCCAGCTGCTGGCCCTGTACAAGGAAGTGGGCAAGCCCGGCTACCCCTTTGACGTGCAGCCGCAACTGGTGGGCCAGGTCATCGACCAGGTGGTGGACCAGGAAAAGATCCTGCTGACGTCGAAAGGCATCGGCCTGGAGACGGTTTGCCCGCCGGAGCTGATCTGGACCCTCGATGAAGACCTGGTCATCGGCGTGCTGGCGCATGCCATCAACAACGCCATCCGCTACACGAAGGATACGATCCGCCTGTCGGTGCGCGAGGTCGATGGCTTGCTGGAGCTGCGCGTGGAAGACAATGGCGACGGCTATTCGCAAGCCTTGCTCGACGCGGGCAGCGCGGCCATGGATGGCATGGCCGCCGGCGTGAACTTTTCCACCAACAGCACGGGCCTGGGCCTGTATTTTTCCAGCGAAGTGGCGAAGATGCACAAGCACCGGGGGCAGGGCGGCAGCATCGCCCTGGAAAATGGCGGCGCCCTGGGCGGCGGCTGTTTCATCCTGCGCCTGCCCTGAGCGAGAACACCATGACGACAGACAGCCACGCCACTGCCGCCGAAGCGGGCAGCACCGACTGGGCCGACAAGCATTATCTGCTGGTTGACGACTTCATCGGCATCCGCATCCTGCTGCGCGAATCGCTGCGCAACCTGGGCGCGCGCCATATCGACCAGGCGGCCAGCGGCGGCGAAGCCATGAAGCTGCTGGCCAAGACGCGCTACGACGTGGTGCTGTGCGACTACAACCTGGGCGAAGGCAAGAACGGTCAGCAAGTGCTGGAAGAGACGCGCGTGCGCAACCTGACGGCGCCATCGAGCGTGTGGCTGATGGTGTCGGCCGAAAAAAGCGTGGAATCGGTGATGGGCGCGGCCGAGCATCAGCCCGACGCCTATTTGATCAAGCCGATCACGGAAGGCGTGCTGCTGACGCGGCTGAACCGCGTGTGGCACAAGAAGCAGGTATTCCGCGAAATCGACCAGGCCTGCATGGAAAAGGATTATCTGCGCGCCGCCAAATTGTGCGATGCGCAGATCGAAGTCAACAAGCTGCACGAGCTGGAATTGCTGCGCATGAAGGCCAGTTTGCTGCTGAAAAGCGGCGAGCCGGAAAAGGCCCGCGCCGTGTACGAAAAAGTGCTGGCCGAGCGCGATTACAGCTGGGCCAGGGCGGGCCTGGGCAAGATCCGCATGAATAACGGCGAGCACGAGGCGGCGCGGCAGATCTTCCAGGGCGTGATCGTCGAAAACAAGTATTACATCGACGCCTACGACCAGATGGCCGTCGCCTACCAGCTGATGGGCCAGCACGAGGAAGCGTGCGGCGTGCTGGAAAAGGCGGCGCGCCTGTCGCCCAATTCCGTGCCGCGCCAGCGCAACCTGGGCCTCGCCGCCTTAAAAATAGGCAATGTCAGCATGGCGGAAAAGGCTTTTCGCAAATGTATTTCCATTGGGGAATTTTCCGTCATGAAGACGCCGGACGCCTACCTGGGACTGGCGCGCGTGTGCGGATTGAAGAAGGATGCCAAGGAGGCGCTGCAGTGGCTGCTGCTGGCGCAGCGCGAATTCTCGCCCGAGCAGATCGGCTTGCGCGCGAAGATCACGGAAGGCATGGTGCACCACGAAACGGGCGATTACCGGCGCGCGCGCAAGTGCGGCGACGAGCTCGAAGCCATGCTGGCCGAGGACCCGGCGCGGCCCGAGAAAAGCATCTGCATGGAACTGGCGACCCTGCTGTTCGCCGTCGGCGTCAAGGATGCGCCGGCCGGCCTGCTGTGCTATGTGGTCAAGAACAACCACGACAACCAGGTGGTGCAGGACGAAGTGCAGAAAATCTTCGACAAGGCGAAGATGGGCGATGAGGGCACCAGCCTGATCATCGCCTCGCGCAAGGAAGCGTCGGACTTGATGAACAAGGGCGTGCTGCTGTGGAAGACGGACAAGCTCAACGAAGCCGTCGCCTGGATGCGCGCGGCGCGCGAAAAACTGCCGAACAACCTGCGCATCCTGTTCAATTCCGCGCAAATCATCGTGTCTTTCCTGGAACAACGCGGTTACCAGGCGGACCTGGCGGCCGAAGCCATGGAAGTGTTGTTGTATGTAGACAAAATTGCACCAGGGCAGCAGCGCTTCGCGCAATTGATGGAGCAGCTGGTGCAGCTGACGCCGCCGCCGGGGCCGGAAGCGGCCGTCGACGTGGCGGAAAAAACGCCGCCGGTAGCGGAAAAAGGGGGAAAATCCGTGCGCGAGCGTGCCGGATGATAAACTAGGGGCCAGCGCGGTTTCGCCCGTGCTTGAGTTGCTCTACAACAATAAGGAAGAAACTATGCGTGATGTGGTCAATGAAGTATACAAAAAAATGAAAGTTGGCGCCGTTGCCTGGGTACGCCCGGTCGCCGCCAAGGGAGACACGCTGGAAACATTCCAGTCTTCGTACGAGCACGCCAAGGCGCTGGCCGACGAAGGCCTGATCACGATCGGTGACGTAAAACGCCAGGCCGACAATCAGATCGAGGCGATCCGCATTCATCGTATCGCCTGATCATATCGCCAGCTTGACGTGCTAGGCCTTGCCTGGCGCCTTGGACTTGGGTGCCGCGCGCTTTGCCGGCGCCTTGCGCAGCGGGGCTTTGGCCTTGGCTGCCGTACCTGCTTCTGCCGGCTTGGCGGATTTGCCGGCCGCCGGCTTGGCCGTCGCTCCAGCCGCGCCACCGCCAAAGCTGGCAGCTGCCGCGCTGGCGGCATCGGGCGACATGGCTGTCGACACGGCCTGCTTGAACTGATCTTGTAACAAATTCCACCATGCGCTTGGATTGGCCAGCTGGGCTGCCGCGTGGCTGCCGGCATCGCCGGGCGCCGCCGCAGCCGGTTCCGGCGCGGGCACAGGTGCGGGAGCCGGTTTCGGTTCAGGTACAGGTGCGGCCTGCTGGAAAAACGCGGAAGCGTAGGGCACGGATTCAAACACGGTTTTCTCGCTGGCGCCGGGCTGGGTGATGGCCGCCGCCAGGGATGCGCCCATCGATTTCAGGGTGGCGATGGTGCCGCGCTGCACTTCCAATGCCTGGATACTGCCGCGCAGCATGCTGGTATTGAGGTTCAGCCAGGCTTCGACGGCTTTCAGGTCGTTGATTTTCTTGTCCAGCTCTTCCACCGACATGGTGGGCGCCGTGATGCCGGGCACGCCCATGCCGGGCACGCTCATGCTGCCCCACAGGTTCTTGACGAAGTCGAGGGTATCGGTCACAACTGCTGCGCCCGGCATTTGGGGCATTTGCGGGTTTGCCATGCGAAATCTCCTGGTAGGTGGATGTGCCTAGCGTAGCAGATATCAGCTTGCAACTGACGCAAAGCCGTCAACATTTTCTTACATAAAACAGCAGGAGTTGAGCACGGGCAAGAAGCGGGAAGCGGCGTGAAAGCGGTACACTACGGCCTATGATGCCTGACTCCTTCTTTTCGCCACCGCGCCGCCGCACCGTCATGTTTGTCGCGGTCATCGGCGCACTGCATTACGTGGCGCTGGAGTGGCTCACCTCGCGTGCCAGCATGGTGCCGCTGGGGCAGGATCCTGCGCAGGTGGTCAGTATGGCACTGATCGCCGAGCCGCCCAGGCCCGTGCCGGTGACGCCGCCACCGCCGCCCAAGCTGCGGCCCTTGCCCGAGCCCCGCCTGCCGCCGCCACCGCCGCCGACGGAGCTGCCGTCGAGCGAGTCGGCGCAGTTGACGGCGCCCGCCAGCGACGCGCCGGATGGCCCGGTGACGCCCGCGGCACCGGCGGCCAGCGCGCCAGCCATCACGGCGCCGGTCCCGGCCGTGGCGGAAGTTCCCGCGCCGGCTCCCGCGCCGCCACCGGCCGTCGAGCAGGCGCGGCGCTACAAGACGAATGCGCCCGCCTCGGCCCAGTTCGACCTGCACGTGGACCGGCGCGATGCGGACGGCACCAAGTGGCAGGGCGTGGCCGCCATGGCGTGGGACAACCGGGGCGACACGTATCAGCTGAAGCTGGAAGTGGGCTTGAGCATGCTGATCACGCGCATCAACCTGCTGGTGCTGACCAGCGAGGGCCTGATCGACGGCAGCGGCATCGTGCCCGTCACGGCCACGGAAAAACGCAAGGGCCGCGCGCAAACGGCCACGCATTTCAACCGCGACGCCAAGGCCATCACGTTTTCGGCCACGACGGCGACGGCGCCGTGGCAGGAGGGGACGCAGGACAAGGCCACGGTGCCGTTCCAGCTGGCCGCCATCGGCCGCGCCGACGTCAACCAGCTGGCCGGCAATATCGACATCCTCGTCGGCGAGGAAAAGGAAGCGACCGTGTTCCGCTTCCAGCTGGTGGGCGAGGAAGAACTCGATACCAAGATGGGCCGCCTGGTGACCTGGCACTTGCGCCGGCCGCCCAAGCCGGGCACGTATTCGTCGCAGCTCGATATCTGGCTGGCGCCGTCCATGCAGTGGTATCCGGTACAAATACGCAATACCGAAGCGAACGGGGCGCTGACCACGCAAACCGTGACCCAAATTCGCGTCAATGACGCTACAGGAAAATAAATGACTACTTTGAAACGCATTTTGCTCGCCAGCCTGCTGGCCGCCACCCTCACGCCCGCCATGGCCGACGCCCCCCTGGAGCATCCCGCCATCAAGCGCCCGTACAAGCTGGTGCCGTCGGCCGACCTCGTGTATTCGATCAAGGCCAAACAGCGCGGCATCGGGCTGTCCGGCGAATCGGTCAGCAACTGGCGCGTGGGCGACGGCAAGTATTCGCTGCTGGCCGAAACCAAGGCTGCCCTGTTCGGCAAGATCCTCGAGCAGCGCAGCGAAGGCACGGTCGACGATTTCGGCCTGGCGCCAGCCCAGTTCGTGGAAAAGCGCTTTCGCAAGGATGCCGTGACGACCACCTTCAAGCGCGACAGCAAGACCATCGTCTTTGGCGAAGGCGATGAAACCTATCCGCTGAAAGGCGGCGAACAGGACCGCAACAGTGCCGTCTGGCAACTGGCCAGCGTGGCGCGCGCCGCGCCCGAGAAATTCGTCGCCGGCTCGGAATGGGCGTTCTTTGTCGCCGGCGCGCACGATGCCGAGCCGTGGACCTTCAAGGTGGTCAAGGAAGAGACGGTCGCCACGGGCATGGGCGAGGTCGCCGCCATCCACCTGGTCAAGGCGCCGCCGCCGGACAAGAAGGGCCAGCAAGTGGACCTGTGGCTGGCGCCGTCGCTGGAATGGTATCCCGTCAAGGTGACATTCGCCGATGCGGACGGTGGCGATTACGTCGAGCAAACCTTGCAGAAGATCGTCAAGAAGTAAGCGCTTGCGCTTGGCTGTACTCGATTTTCTTACCCCAAAGCAAGTGCTGGGGTCAGACCCGGCGGGTCTGACCCCGGCTTGGCGCCTCTGGCCACAAGTCGAATTGCATGTCAGAACTGATATACTGACGCCCCCGCCCCGCAGCGCTGCGTTAGCCCGCCGCGCCGCCCGCTGAACACTCATCCGGAAAAGAATGATTGATATAATGGCAAGTGCAGCCGTGGCTACGGATGCAAATCAGACAGAGCAGGAGCATCACGATTCCTTGCAGGCGCATTTCCAGCCCAATATTTCGGCCGATGAAATTGAGCAAGTCTTTCACTTGAAGCGGGCGCAGCCCTTGCTGCAAGTGTTTACGGCCCTGTTTCACGGCGGTTTCGATGGCGTGCTGGTGCGTCTGCTGGTGCTGCGCGAGCTGGCGTCCGATGCCGCCACGTCCGCCTATACGCGCGCCGATATCAACACGAAACTGGCCTATCTGTTGCCGGAAAGCCTGGAAACGGTCTTGCTGCGCCTGCGCTCGAACCAGTTGCTGGCCTGGGATGCGCAGCAGGGCGTGTACCGCGTCACGCCCATGGCGCGCAACGTGCTGTCGGCCATCGACAGCCTGCTGGGCCTGGGCCAGACGGAAGACGAGGCGGAAATGGGCTTTTTGCTGTCGCAGGTGGCGGGCGCGCAAGCCGTCGGCGGCGTGTCCGTTGAGCAACTTCAGCATCTGCTGGGGCGGCTGGTCGACTTGACGGAAGAGTTTTCCGACGCCATCGCTTCCGGCTCCGAATTCCGGCTGCGCACGGCGCAGGCGAAGTGGAACATGGCTTGCGACTGGGTGGAAAAAGGCTCGGAAATCCTCGTGGCCATCACCTCCGATGAAAATGCGGACAGCGCCACGCACAAGGCGGCGCAGGCGATCGGCCGCGCGCAAAGTAAATTGCTCAACATGCAAGGCATGTTTTCGCGCGCTCTGAACCAGATCGAGCGCCAGCGCGTGCACCTGGGCCAGTCGGGCCTGTCGACCACGGACATCAAGCGCTGGCTCCTGCTGCACGACGACCTGGCCAGCCTGGCCGAAGGCGCCATCGACCAGCCCGTCGTCCCCTTGTTCTCCACGCCGGCCGAAATGATCGACGTGGCGGAAACGGAACTGCTGTCCGAGCGGGCGGCAGGCGTCATCAACACGGGCCTGCCCAGCGGAGAGGACGCGCCCACCACCATCAGCGACGGTCCCGCCATGCAGCTTGAACTCGACGATTTGCTCGAACGCCTGTCGAACTTCGCCAGCCTGGGCAATTTCCCCAGCATCGGTGAAGAAGGGCCGAAATCGGTACCCGTGCAGGATTCGCTGCTGCCGGCCAGCTTTGCCGTGGCGTCCTACCGCGCCTCGATGCTGCCGCTGCTCGGCGACGTGTCCGAAGCGAGCTTGCAAGGCTCGACGGCCGAACTGGCCCGCTTGCCGATCACCTTTACACCGACCGACGAGATGGTCCAACTGTCCGACCCCCACGTGGCGGCCATGTCGATCGCCTCGCTTTCACTGAATGTTTCACTTGATTTAGATAGCGGCACAGCCGATGAATGACGATTCCCAAATCCTGATTGCGCGCCTGCTCACGCATCAAACCCTGCGCCGCGACGACAAGCTCGTCAAGCGCGTGCTGTCCGACGAGCTGTTCCGCGCCGAAATCGATGCGCGCCTGCTGGCCTGCGGCTTGAAACTGCTCGACAATGTATATGCCGACCATGTGACTTTGGCCCTGACGCGCACCATCGAGCCGAAGATCTTCGGCGCGCGCGACGTGTGGCAAAACAATAATTTCGGTCTGGCGCGCGATGGCGTGGCCTTGCTGGTGGTGCTGTGGGCGCAGATCATCCTGCCCAAGCGCGAACGCCAGGAAACGCACCAGCACGCGGATGACGACCAGAACGATATGTTCGGCACGGAAAAACCGCTGCCGCGCGCGGAAGATGCGTCGATCGGCATTTCCTACAAGGCGCTGCTGTCCGACTTCGGCGACAAGCTGGGCAAGAAGACGCGCATGGACATGAATCTGGGCACCCTGGCCAAGCTGGGCTTCATCGAACGGCGCGGCGATGTCATCCTGGAAGGTCCGCTGCTGGACCTGATGATGGACACGGACGTCTTGAAAGAGCGCATCATCAACGGCGCCCTGGCCGACGTGTTCAAGCGGGCGCCGGCACGCCTGGTGGCCGTCAGCGGCGATTCACTGCTCGACGCCGACCTAGCGGACGACCTGTCCGCCGACATCGGCGACCTGCCCGACGCGGGCGACGAGCCCGCGTCCGACCTCCCTCACTGAAAGCGCCCATGTTTCATATCAAATCACTTGAACTGGTGCACTGGGATTACTGGCAGCGCATCAAGAATATTCCGCTCGACGCGAAGATCATCACCATCGCGGGGCAGAATGGCTCCGGCAAGACCACCTTGCTCGACGCCTTGCGCACCCTGTTCGGCCTCGACTGCTCGATGGGCCGCACCTATAAACACTACGCGCGCCACTCGGGCCAGCAGACGGCCTGGCTGCGCGCCGTGGTCGACAACAAGAACGTGGGCAAGCAGCTGTCGAACCGCCCGTTCCGCAGCTCGGGCTTCTTCAGCGACGATGAAGTGACCCTGTTTTGCCAGATCCAGAAGAATGGCGGCGACTGGAAGCGCCAGTATCTGATGCGTCCGGGCAATGTACAGATCGAGGACATCACGGACGCCAACGACTGGCTGGGCGTGGAAAATTACCGCAAGCGCCTGGCCAATGCGGGCCTGTCGCCGGCCATGTCGAAAGTGCTGGCGCTGGAGCAGGGCGAGACGGACAAACTGTGCGAATACGCGCCGCGCCAGCTGCTCGACCTGGTATTCCAGGTGTTTGGCGACAAGGAAGTGCTGGACGCCTACGACGAAGCCAAGCGCCACCAGCGCGATACGGAAGTGGAGCTGAAACGCTTCGAAACGGAACTCGAAGCGTCGAAGACCAATCTGGAAGGCTTGCGCCTGCGCGTGGCCAATTACCACCAGTGGGAAGGTTTACATAAGGAACGCCGCAACCTGCTGGAAGAAGTGCTGCCCAGCTTGCAGTATCACGAGGCGCGCGAAAAGGCGGCCATTGCCAGCCGGCAATTGCGCGACGCGCGCAAACCAATGGCGCAGGCGGACCAGCAGCTGACGGACAAGCGCAATGCGCTGGCCGCGCAGGCGAAGGCCCTGTCCGACGCGCAGATGAATGAAACTCTGCTGGAGCAGGAATCGATCGGCCTGCAGAGCCGTTTGTCCCTGATCAATGCCAAGCTGAAACCGCTGGACAGCCTGCTGGAACAGAAGGACCGATTGCACAAGCTGGCGGCCGATTCGGGCAGCGACATCGCCGAAGTGGCGGCCCAGCTGGAGCAGAAGGAAGCGCAATTGCTGCAGCAGCGCCAGCAGCGCGACGCCCTGTCGGCGCGCATCGCGGGCGAACAGGCAACGATTGCCGCGCTGCAAGGCAAGACGGCCATGCCGGAGCCGGACAATGTGCGCGGCATGCGCCGTGCGCTGCGCGACGCGGGGATTTCGCACGCCATGCTGTCGGACATCGTCGAAGTGACGGACAGCCGCTGGCAGGGCGCCGTCGAAGGCGTACTGGGCGGTTACGCCTCGGTCGTCTTGCTGGACAAGGCCAAGGATGCGGCCGCTGCCTACCGCCTGGCCGAGAAGGAACGCTACCGCCACTTCATCGTGCCGGACCTGGTCACGGCGCCGGTGGCGAAGGACGAGAGTTTGCTGGCGGTGGTGAAATTTTCCGCGCCCGTGCCCAGCTGGCTGATCGAGCAGCTGTCGCGCATTGCCCGCGTCGATTCCGTCGAAGCGGGCTTTAAACTGGGCAACCACGAGGAGTGGATCACACCCGAGGCGTACCACCGCGAACGCCGCGGCGGGCGCTCGCTGTTCGTGGAAGCGTCGCGCTACCGCTTCGGTCAGGCCGGCCGCAGCGGCCGTCTGGAAGCGCTGCTGCGCTCGCTGCCGGGCCTGGAAGGCCAGGAAGATACCTTGACCCTGGCGATTTCGAAGCTGGCGGCCGAAGTGGGCGCCCTGAAAGCGCGCATCGCCGGCGTCGACGCGGCCAAGGAGCTCAGTGCGCGCCAGGAAGAGTTCGCCGAAGCGCTGCGCAATTCCAAGCCCTTGAAGGAAGAGCGCCTGGAAGTGGGCGGCCGCCTGGGCGAGTTGCAGAATCTCACCAAGAACGCCACTGTGGCGCGCACGCGTGCCGATACCGTATGGCAAAACGCGCGCCTGGCCCTGTCCGAGGCGGAAGCGGGTTCGCGCCTTGGCTACAAGAAGCAGATTGAACAGCGCGCCGAGCATTCGCGCGCCTTGCTGGCCTTGCGCCATGCGTGGCGCCACCTGCCGAAAAGCTGGCGCCGTCCCGCCCGCCGCGCCGCGCTCGTGGCCGAGCACCAGAATGCGCACCAGGTCGACTTGCGCGTGGCCAGCCTGCAAAACAGCCTTGCGCGCGATGACTGGGAACTCGACGCCACCGTCATCGACCAGCACCACCGCCTGTCGGACCAGCTGCATGGCCGCCAGTCGGAAACGGACGAGCGCCGCTACCAGAACAACCGCGCCATCGAAGCGACGGGCAATGCACGCGGCGCCTACATGGAGCGCTTGCGCTACACCATCAAGACCTACAGCAAGAACATCAAGGAGCTGGGCGAGCTGGCCGGCATCGAAGTCCATGCCGACCCCGTGCGTCTGGAAAACGACGACGTGCAGCTGTCGCAGGCGGGCTTGCACGTGCGCTTCAAATTCGACGGCAAGGGCGTCATCGGCATGAACGATGGCGAAGCGTCGGGCGGCCAGCAGGTCATGAAGTCGCTGGTGCTCCTGATCGGCTTGCTGAAATCGGAAGACGGTTCCGGCGGCTTCGTCTTCATCGACGAACCGTTTGCCCATTTGGATATCCGCAATATTCAACTGGTCGGCGAATTCCTGAAAAACACGGAAGCGCAGTACCTGATGACGACGCCGTTGACGCACAACACGGATGTCTACGATCCCTCGGAGCTGACCTTGATCACGAGCAAGAAAAAGAAGGATACGCAATGGGCGCAACCGATTTTCGTGCTGCAGCGGCGCATCGAACCCGCACCGGGCAAGGTGGCGTGATGGCCGTGCGCAAGCTCGTTCTGGCCGCGGCCCTGGCGCTGGCGTGTTCGGCGCCAGCCCTGGCCAACGACGGCATCGGTTCCGTCGGCGCGGGGGGAATCCTGTTCGGCAAGACGGATGCCGTCGCCATGAAAAAGGAAGTGCTCAGCGTGAGCAGGGACTTGATCAAGGTCGAGTACGAATTCCTCAATGAATCGGCGAAGGACGTGGAAGAGACGATCTTCTTTCCGCTGCCCGAATACTCTGCCGGCTACCATGGCTCGCCCACGTATTACGGCCAGCCACAGCAGTTTACCGTCGACGTGGATGGCAAGCGCAAGGACTATACAACCACGTTCGTGGCCAAGCTCGACGCCGAGGACGTGACGGCCCGGCTGCGCCAGCTGGGGCTGTCCGACGCGCAGATCGCCTATTTCCCGTCGCACACGCCGTTCGACAAGAAGGTGGCGCCGCTGACGGCCGCGCAGAGCAAGATCATGATACGCGAAGGTTTGCTGGCCCAGCTCTACGACGAGGAATGGGTGCCGGCCTGGACCGTGAAAGTCATCTACTTGTGGCAGCAGAAATTTCCCGCCGGTAAAGTCGTGCGCGTGCGCCATCAATATGCGCCGTTCGTCGCGGCCGGCCCCGGCGCTTCCTACCTGGGCGATGGCAACGAGTTCGAAAAGAAATACTGCGGCGACAGGGCCTTCTACAAGACGTGGAACCGCCTGGCGGCCCAGCAGGGCGAAAGCGGTTTCGTCAACGCCGTGTGGGTCTCGTACATTTTGACGACGGGCAACACCTGGAAGAATGGCATCGAGGATTTCACCTTGAACTTGATCAAGGGCAAACCGGACGAGCTGATCAGCCTGTGCTTCCCCGGCACGTTCACCAAAATCAATCCCACCACCTTGCAAGTCAAGCTGCGCAACTTCCGTCCGAAGCAGGATCTGGACGTATACTTCGGCAATGTTGAAGGCACGGTGAGCAACGACGGGGTGGCGCCGCAGATCCGGCCGTGAGTGCGCAGGAAGCGCTGGCCGCGCGTCTGCGCGCCATCGCCGGCGCCACGCCGTGGTGCCGGCAGGCGCTGCAAGCCGTGGCGCAGCTGGGCTTGCCCCACTGCTGCATCGGCGCCGGCGCCGTGCGCAATCTCGTGTGGGATGCCTTGCACGGCTACGCGCAACCGTCGGCATTGAGCGACGTCGACGTGGCGTATTTCGATGCGCACGATGTGCTTGCGGAAAGCGAGGTGCGGCTGCACCAGCGCCTGGAAACGGCGCTGCCCGGCGTGCCGTGGGAAGTGTGCAACCAGGCCAGGGTGCACCTGTGGTTCGAAGAAGAGTTCGGCTACGCCGTGCCGCCCCTGCTGTCGCTCGATGACGCCATCGCTTCCTGGCCCGAGTTTGCCACCTCGGTCGGCATCCATCTGCAGCGCGACGGCGAGATCGGCATCGTCGCGCCGCACGGCCTCGACGACCTGTTCAATATGGTGGTGCGGCGCAACCCGGCGCGCATCAGCGAAGACGGCTATGCGCGGCGCCTGGCCGGCAAGGATTATGCGGCGCGCTGGCCGCGCGTCACCATCATTGCCTGATTGGATGCAGTATGGATACAGATTGCCTATAATTGCTGCTTATCCAATAGTGTTCGCCTGATCCCATGTCCCTGTCGATTTCCCCGCCGCTGCGCCGCATCGCCCGCTTGTTCTGCCTTTCCTCCGCCCTCGTGGCGCCCGCCGCCTGGGCCGACAGCTATACCGATTTCCAGCAAGCCAGCGGCCAGCTGGAAGCGCGGATGGCCAAGGCGACGCCGCACAGCGGCTTGCCGCGCCTGGGCGAACCTGCCGTGGCACAGCTGTTTGCGCAGATCGCCGACGGTCCGCGCCTGTTCCAGGCGCCCGTCGCGGCGCTGCAGGACGTGAACGAGAGCGTGGCCGTGTGCGAGCAGGCCATGCGGCTGGGAAAAACATACTATGCGTTTGGCCTCGCATGGCCGTTGCCGCTGTCCGGCGCCGAACTGCAGCAGGCGCGCAAGGAACAAGTGACGCGGAACCTGGCCAATTATGGCGATGAAATGAGCACCTTGTTTGCTTTCAGCATGCATTGCCATGGCCATTTGATCGGGCTGATGGAGCGGGAATTCAGCGCCCAGCCGGCCGATGCGGTGAGCGGGCCCGAGCGTCTGCGCGCGCGGGCGTTCAGCAAGAACACGGCCGTTGTTTACACGAGCGTGGTGCAGTTCGTGCAGGTGCCGTTCTGGAGCGTGGCGCAAAAGCAGCGGATGCTGGAAGCGGCGGCGCAGCACGCCACGGCGAACGCGAATCTGATGGCGCCGCCCTTGCGCGAGCGCCTGCTGACCAGTCTGGCCGATGCGGACAAGGATCTCGATCCGGCCCTGGCACCGGCGCTGGCGACGATACGCCAGGCGCTGTCGGCGACCAGTTGCGAAGGCCTGTGCCAGTACTACTGACCCGGCTTACTCTGCGGTTTGCAGGGGCTTGTTGCGCTGGCGCCAGCGCACCAGGCCCCACGCATACACGGCGTAGTAGCCGATGACGAGGCCGTAGGCGGCCATGGTCAGCGGGCTCTGGCCGAACGGCGGCGGCGGCACGGGCACGTCCAGGCGCGTGTTCAGGTAGATTTCCATGCCGCGGTACAGCAAGCGGGCGATGAACAGCATCGTGATGGCCAGGCCCAGGTAGCGGTGCTGGGTAAAAAAGAAATCCTTGCCGACTTGCTCGAAGCGCGTCAGCTTCAAGCCCAGCACACCGAGCCAGCCGCCGGCCAGCGCGGCCGCGCCCAGGCTGGACAGGGGCAGCAGCTCGAATTTCGTCGTCGTCGCCAGGAACAGCAGCAGCGCGGGAAAGGCGATCGCCACGCTCCAGTGCCGCCACAGCTGCGACTTCTGGCGCGCCACCAGTTTCTTCAGGCGCGAATAGATGCGCCAGACCAGCAGCGGGACCAGGAACAGCAGGGCGAGGGTAGTGGTTTCCATGTAGGCAATCGGGTACGGGTAAAACAGCGATTGTAAGCCAGATGGGGACGGGCGGCGATGCTTGTCAAACAGCAAAAGTTGTTGGTTGACATTTACTTGGCATGAACGCACTATGCCCTGTCACAAAGCGCCGCCATGAGCGGTGCGGTGCGCTCGCTTGCTGTCATCACCTTCATACACTGGAGTTCCATGTCTACTCGTTTGCCTTTGCTTCCCCTCACTGTCGGCCTGATGGCCTCGTCTTCCCTGGCCATGGCGCAAGATGGCGCTTATCAAGCCCCGCCCGCGCCCCTGCAAGCCATCGTCGATGCGCCGCGCGCGCCGACCCTGAGCCTGAGCCCGAAACGCAACCTGGCCGCCGTGCTGCCCACGCCCTCCTTGCCCAGCATCAGCGAAGTGGCGCAGCCGGAACTGAAGCTGGCGGGCTTGCGCATCAATCCGCGCACGTATTCGGCCAGCCGCTTCAGTTTCCACACGGGACTGGGCTTGCTCGACATCGATACGCAGAAGGAAATCAAGGTCAGCGGCTTGCCGGCGGCGCCCCGCATCGCCGACCTGGCCTGGTCGCCCGACCAGCGCTACCTGGCCTTTACGCACATCGCCTTTGCCGATCCCGCCAGGGGAGTGAAGGAGTCGGGCGTGGAACTGTGGCTGCTCGACGTGCAGACGAAAGCGGCGCGCAAGCTGTCCAGCCCCCCCCTGTCGGCCGTGTATGGCCGCGGCTTTTCCTGGATGCCAGACAGCAAGACCTTGCTGGTGCAGCTGAAGCCGGCCAAGCTGGGCGCGGCGCCCGTTGCCAGCGGCATCCCGACGGGCCCGTCCATCCAGGACAGCGTGCCGGGCGGCGGCGTCAAGCAATTGCGCACCTATCCCGACTTGCTGAAAAACGAACAGGATGCGCAGCTGTTCGAACACTACATCACCGTGCAGCTGGCCTTGCTGGACGTGGCGGGCAAGCAGCGCCTGGTCGGCCAGCCGGGCCAGTTCTCGCGCGTGTCGGCTTCGCCCGATGGCAAGCACTTGCTGACGACCAGCATCGTGCGTCCGTATTCCTACATCGTGCCGGCGCATGATTTCGCTCACAAGATCGACGTGCGCGACCTGAATGGCAAGGTGGAACACGCGGTGGCGGCCCTGCCGCTGGAGGAAGGGCTGCCGCCAGGTAATGATGCCGTGTCCGCCGGCGTGCGCTCCGTCAGCTGGCGCGTCGATGCGCCCGCCACCCTGGTGTGGGCCGAAGCGCAGGACGGCGGCGACCCGGCCAAGGCGGCCGAGATCCGCGACATCGTCTACACGCAGGCGGCGCCGTTCACGGCCAAGCCGGCCGTGCTGGCCAAGCTGGCTTCGCGCTACGCGGGCGTGGCCTGGGGCCGCGGCGACCTGGCCCTGCTCAGCGAAGCGTGGTACAAGACGCGCGCCGTCAAGCAGTGGCGCATTGCGCCAGATCAACCCGCCGCCCCGGCCGACCTCGTGTACGCGGGATCGTTCGAGGATCGCTACAACGATCCGGGCCAGCCCGTCATGCGCGCGGACGCTGCCGGCTTGCCGCGCCTGCTCATCGCCGCTGACGGTTCCATCCTGCTCGACGGCCAGGGCGCATCGAAGGAGGGCGACCGCCCGTTCATCGACCGCCTGAACCTGGCGACGAAACAGAAGGAACGCCTGTTCCAGAGCGCCGCGCCCTACTATGAAAACGTGGTGGCCGTGCTGGACGAGGATGGCAGCCGTCTGCTGTCGACGCGCGAATCGCCGACCGAGCAGCCGAATTACTATGTGCGCAACCTGAAACAGCAGGGCGCGGCGCAATTGACGGCCCTCACGCATTTCCCCCATCCGCTGCCGCAACTGAAGGACGTGCAGAAAGAGCTGATCCGCTACAAGCGCGCCGACGGCGTGGACTTGACGGCGACATTGATGCTGCCGCCGAACTACGACGTCAAGCGCGACGGCCCGCTGCCGACTCTGATGTGGGCGTATCCGCAGGAATTCAAGACGGCCAGCGCCGCCAGCCAGACCAAGGGCTCGCCCTACAAATTCAATGCCGTCAGCTACTGGGGCCCGGCCGCCTTCCTGTCCATGGGTTACGCCGTGCTCGACAATCCATCGTTCCCCATCGTCGGCAATGGCGAACAGGAGCCGAACGACACCTACCTGCCACAGCTGGTGGCCGATGCCGAGGCGGCCGTCGACGAAGTGGTGCGCCGGGGCGTGTCGGACCGCAACCGCATCGCCATCGGCGGCCACTCGTACGGCGCCTTCATGACGGGCAATCTGCTGGCGCATACGCGGCTGTTCCGCGCCGGCATCGCCCGCAGCGGCGCCTACAACCGCACCCTGACGCCGTTCGGCTTCCAGGCGGAAGAGCGCGCGTTCTGGCAGGCGCCGGCCGTCTACCAGGCCATGTCGCCGTTCAATTATGCGGACAAGATCAAGGATGCGCTGCTGATGATCCATGGCGAGCAGGACAACAACTCGGGCACCTTCCCCATCCAGAGCGAGCGCATGTTCCAGGCCGTCAAGGGACTGGGCGGCACGGCGCGCCTGGTGATGCTGCCGAACGAGAGCCACGGCTACCGCGCGCGCGAATCGATCATGCAGATGCTGTATGAAAGCAACAACTGGCTGGAGAAATATGTGAAGAACGCGGCGCCGCCAGCCGCCGACGTCAAGCCGGCCGGCAAATAAGGGCGGCGGCGCGCATCTCGTGGTATGGTCTTCCTTTGTCTGCAGGGAGGCCAGCCATGACCGTCATCCACGCCCACCGCGCGCCCGACCCGGCGCCCGTCGATGAACCCATGCCGGCGCCGGAGCCGCAAGAAGCGCCCGGGCGCCACCCGGGGCCCGTGCACCCGGTGCCGCAGGACGATCCCGTGCCGCACCCGCATCCCAGTTAATTTCGTCAAGAAAGGCTGTTTTAGATGGCAATTGTCAAGGAAGTCTACACACGCAAAGTCAGCGGAGAATCGTTTGACTATGAACTCGATTACACCCAGGGCGCGGACGTGGCCTGGATTGCGCGCGTGTACCATGCTGGCGTGCTGAAAGGCTCGCCGCACGGCGCGCTGACGGCCAATGTGCTGTCCGGTCCCGCGCTGGAGCAGTATCTGCGCGCGTATGTCGAAGGCATGATCGAGCGGGGGCTCGACGTGGCTGAGTAAGATCGCCTTTGCGGCAGATCAAGAAAAAGGGCGCCGAGGCGCCCTTTGTTGTTTCTGGTGGTGTCGGATGACGCGGCTGCGCCGCTAATCCGACCTACGTGGATGCACATGGGCCGTAGGTCGGATTAGCGGGGCCACGCCCCGCGTAATCCGACAACATCGTTGGCCGCCACTCTAATCAAACGCCCACGTATACAACACGTCCAGCGCATTGTTCGTGCCCGTCTGGAACTGCAAAGTGATGCGGCGGTTCAGTTTATAACGCAGCTTCACCAGGCTCGTCGCCGTGCTCGTGCCTTGCTCGAACGTCAGGTAGGCGCGCGACGACAGCCGCTTGCCGACGGTGACGACCGTGCTTTCCAGCCCTTGGGCCTGCGACAGGCCCACTTCATCGAGGCCCAGCGAATTGGCCAGCTTGCCCTGCAAGCCGCCGCCGGAGCCGCCGAAGAGGGCGCCTGCGGCCGTCGTCAGCAGGGCCATTTCGTCGCCGGCCGCCGTTTCCGCGCCGTGGCCGAGGATCAGCCAGGCCAGCTTGTCGCTGTCCGACACGCTGGGCGTGGACACCAGCTTGGCCGTCGGCGCCTGCGCCGTGCCGCGCACTTCCACGCCCGCTTCCACATTCGTTTCCGACAGTGCCTCGCCTTCGGGACGCTTGCGCACGGCCAGGATGTTCAGCGACGGATTGTCGTAGGCGCCCGTGAAGGCGATCAGGCCCCGCTCGATCGACAGCTTCTGTCCATACGCGGCGTACTGGCCGTTCGTGACCTTGATGCTGCCCGTCACGCGCGGCGCGGCGCGGTTGATGACGCGGGCGCGCACATTGCCCGCCAAATCGGCGTCGAGGCCCATGCCGCGCAGGTGGAAGGCGTTGCCCAGGTCAAACTCGAGGTCGATATTCAGGGGCAGCGAAGGCGCTTCCTTGCTGCCCTTGACTTCCTTGCCCAGCACCACCACATCGCTGCTTTGCGTGGGCGTATCCTGCGGCGCCAGCTCGATCAGCGCGCGGTTGGCCTTGAACTTGCCCTCGAAGCTGAAGCGCTTGTCATTGCGCACCAGGGTGCTGTTGCCCGACAGGACCAAAGTGCGGTCCGGGCGCGACAGCGCCTGCAGGCGGTCGGCCATCAGCTTCAGTTCCAGGCTCGCCTCGCCATTCGCAAAGCGTACCCAGCCATCTGCCTGTACCTTGCCGTCGCCGCCGTCAAAGCTCAAACGCTGCAATTGCAGCTGATCGCCGGCCAGCTTGGCTTGCAGCACGCCATTGCGCAATTTCAAGCCCTGGTCGGCCCAGTTCACCAGCAGCTTGCTGCCGTTGATGTCGCCATTCAGTTGCGGCGCGCCGATGGTGCCGCTGCCGGACAGGGCCACTTTCAAGGCTCCACCCAGTTCCAGGCCCGGCTGGCCCGTCAGCGGCGCCAGCCACGCCAACGAATCGATATTCGTGGTGCCCGTCATCGACAGGGCGCTGTCGTTGCTGATGCGTCCGTTCAGCATTTGCACGGTGGCATTGATATCGCTCTGGCCCGCGCGTGCGCCATCGAGTTTCACGGCCAGGCGCAGCTGCTGGTTGGCGACATCCACGCGGGCATCGAAGGTGCGCAAGCCCAGCGCCAGCGGCTGCTCCACGCCCACCGTCACATCGCCTTTTTCGCGGTAGATGTGCAGCATGCCCGCCAGCGAGGGATCTTTCTGCTTGGCCGTCGGCACCTGCATGTCGAGCGACCATTGCGCGCCCAGGGTCAGGTCGCTGCGCGCATTCGCCTGCAGCGAGGGAATGACCTGCGCCAGATAGGTCAGGGCCACGCCGGCCGCCTGGCCGGAACTGGTCCAGCGGGGGCCGTTCTTGACCAGGTTTTGCATGGTGATGCTGCCTGCCGGTAATTTGATGACGGTGTTGCCCACGCTGATCTGCTCGGGCTGGCCCAGGCCCGCCACGCCGCTGCCGGCCGGTCCTGCCACTTTCACGGGCACGGGCGCTTGCAGCACGAGCGCGTAGCGGCCCTTGTTTTGCAGGCTGTCGATGCTGCCCGTCCAGGCGGCGCCGCTCTGGCTGCCGCGGATTTGCACGGTGGCATCGAAATCGTCATTGCGCGCCGTCAAACTGACCGTATGGCTGCCGCGCGTGCCCGTCGTGCCCAGGCGGGCGCTGGCCAGCTTGAAGGTGGGGGTGGCGTAGCCCGTGATCTCCAGACTGCTGACCATGGGGTCGAGCGCGCCCTGGCCGGCACCCACGCTGGCGCTGCCTTTCACGGCTTTCAATTGCTGCTCGCCAAAGAAGGTCAGGTCCTTGCCATCGAGGGTTAGCTGCGCGGCGGGCGCGTCCATCTTGCCCGAGACGGAACCGGCCGCATGCAGCACGCCGGCAAAATTGGGACCCAGGGTCGACAGTTGCGGCGCATCGAGTTTCCACGTCAGCTTGTCGGTGGCGCCGCCCAGCGCGCCCTTGGCCAGCAAGCTGTTCGGCCCCAGGCGCAGTTCCGTATCCACGCTGTCGATGCGTTTCGCGTTGGCCGACAGCTTGGCATAGCCGGCCAGCGGGGCGTTTTGCAGGGTCGATTCGCGCAAGGCCAGGTTGAGGGCCACTTGCCAGTCGCTGGTCAATCGGCCGCTGCCGTTGAAATCCGCATTCACGTTGCCGTTGGGCAGCGATGCGCCAAACGCGGCCGGGTTGATCTTTTGCAAGGAACCCGTCATTTTCAATTCCGCCTGCTGCTTCGGCCCCGTCAAGCCCACTTCGCCGCTGGCGTGGATGGCGCTGTCGGGCGCGGGGCGCTTGCCGCTGGTGAGGCCCAGTCCTTTCGCATCGGCCACAAAGCTCGTGCGCGGCTGCTGCAGGGTGCCCTGCACCACGCCGCTGGCCAGCACCGTACCCAGCAAGTCGCCCTGCAGGGCGGAAAGCTGGCGTGCATCGACGTTCCAGTTGAGTTTTTCGCCGGCGCCGCCAAAGTTGCCCTTGGCCGTCACGTTGTTCTTGCCTAGCGCCAATTGCACGTCGATGCCGCTGAAATGGGCCGCATCGGCCGTCAGCTTGCCCTTGCCGGACAAGGGCTGGTCGAGCAGCTTGCTGGGGCGCACGGTGAAGTCCGCGTTCGCCAGCCACTTGGGTGCCACGTGGCCGTTGGCGCGCACGTCGAGGTTCAGGTCGGCCACGGGGAAGGCGCCGAAGTCGGCGGGATTGAGGCGGCTGGTGCTGGCCACGGCCTTGAATGGCTGTTCGTCCTTCAGGCTGATCTGGCCCGTCGCGTTGACGCTGCTTTTGCCTGCCTGCAAGGTGGCCTTGCGCAGTTGCACGAGCGAGTCGGCCAGGGTGGCTTCCACATCCAGGCGCAGCTTGGCTTCGCCGAGCTTGGCGCGCAGGGTTTGCGTCTTGCCGTCGCTGTCGAGCACGATGTCACCGACGATCTTCGTGCTGTTGATGCTGCTGTAGATATGCTGCAAGTCGATCTTGTCCGTGTGCAAGGTCAGTTGCGCAGTGCCGATGGGGGCATCGACGGCATCGCGGTTGAGCTTGCCGCCGCCCGTGAATTTGCCCGCGTTGCCGAAATCGATGATGGCCGACTCCAGCGTCGTGGCCGTCAGGGTGCCGCCCAGGCGCGCTTCGAACTGGCGCAGCGGCAGCTTTTGCTGGTCGATGGGGCCCGGCGTGGCGTGGTTGAGGATGGCCAGCTTGCCCGACACCGTTTGCTTCGTCGGTCGGGTGTCGATGGCGGCATCGAGTTCCAGGCTCAGGTCCGCCTGCGGCAAGGTCGCGTCGAACTTGCCCGGATTGATGTTGCGGCCTTTGATGCTGGCCGAGCGCAGGATGATCACGGGGTCGAACGGCGCCAGCGCCAGCCGGGCATCGGCCGTGGCCGCGCCCGCGCTGCCCTTGGCCGTGACGTTCAGCACGTTCAGGTCGCCGCCCAGCTGCAAGGCGAGGGCAGCCGGTTTTTCGCCGGCGGCAGGGTTGATCTGCGTCAATCCCGCCTTGCCTGACAGTTTGAACGGCTGCGTGGCGGCGATCGTGGCGCTGGCCGTGGCCTGGCCGAACGGCGTGACGGCCGAGGCGTCTTCCAGCTGCCATTGCGACTTGTCGCCCGACAAGGTGAAATGGATTTTTTCAAACACCGTGTTGCCGCCCGCGCTGATGAGGGTCACCTTGTCCAGGCGCGCGTCGGCAATGCCGATTTTAAAGGGCGCGGCCAGGCTGGCGGGCATGGTCGACGGTTCCTCGGACGGCGCCGTGCTTTCCACGGACAGGCTGGCCACGTGCAGTTCGCTGATGGCGATGCCTTCCGAAAAGAACTGGAACGGCGACCAGTTGATGTCGATGTTGTCGGCCGTGATGTGCTGCGTCTTGCTGCGGTAGCTGACGTGGCCCAGGTGCATGCGGTTGTACAGCGAGCCGGACACGCCCGACACTGCGATGTCGCCGCCGCTGGCGCTGGCCACTTTTTGCACCAGCATCTGCAGGGTCGATTCGCGGCCCAGGAACCAGAAGGCGCCGCCCAGCAGCACGGCCAGGCTGGCGACGGCGATCAGCACGTAGCGCACCCAGCGGCGCGATTTTTTCGCCGGCGGTGGCGGCGCGGCGTCGTGGGACTCGGTAGAAATATCGGACATCAGAAAGTGAATCCCAGAGAAAAGTGCAAACGGTAGGCGTGGACGGCGTGGCCATACGCCACGTCGACATTGATGGGGCCGACGGGACTCTTGTAGCGTCCGCCCAGGCCGTAGCCCGATTTCGGCGTCATGGCCGCTTTCACGGTGTCGGCCGCGTTGCCGGCGTCATAGAAGGCGGCAATGGCCCATTTCGGCTTGAACCAGTACTGGTATTCGGCGCTGCCGGTGAGCATGTAGCGCCCGCCGATGGTGGCGTCGCCTTCCTTCACGCCCAGCTCCTGGTAGCCATAGCCGCGCACCGACTGGTCGCCGCCCGCGCGGAACAGGTAGACGGCCGGCACGCCGCGCTTCTCTTTCGAACCCAGCGCGCCCATTTCGCCGCGCACGATGAGTTCGCCTTTTTCGCCCAGCGGACGGTAATACACGGCCTTGCCGGCCACGCGCACGAAGCGCTCGTCCGTCAGCAGGGGCAGCAGGGCGCCGCCCACCTGGGCATTGATGACATAGCCCTTGGTGGGGAACAGCAGGCTGTCGAGGCTGCGCTTGGTGATGGCATAGGTCAGCGGCAAGCTCTTGCTGCGCGTCTGCTCCAGGCCCACCACCGTCTTGTCTTCGCTGAGGAACTCGAACGTCAGGCTGCGCTCGAGGTTGGTGCCGCCCCAGTTGCGCTTGGCCGAGATGGTGGTGACGGCCGTGATTTCGTTGGAAATGTCGCTGCGCTCGAACGAGGCGCCCGCGCTGTCGTTATAGCCGCGCTCGGTGGTCGGAAAGTAAAAATTGGCGTGCGCCGCCTGTTTCTTCGTTTCCATGGTGAGCGCGCTCTTGAAGCGCGTGCCCCATACGTTCAGGTTGTCATAGTTGAGCTGGGCACGGTTCCCCGTATTCGTACTGAAACCGAGACCGGCGCTGACGTTCTGCTGCTTGTTTTCCGTCACGCGCACGACCAGTGGCAGCTGCGGTGCGGGGCCGCGGTTGGCGGGCCTGGCTTCGGCGGCGGCCTCGGCTTGCTGGCTTTCCTGGCCCGCCTCGATCTGCTCGCCCAGGATGCTGCTCATGTCGGCGCTCACTTCCACGCTGGCAAAGTAGCCCGTGTCCTGCAGGCGTGCCTGGAACGATTGCAGCGCCGACTCGCTGTAATAGTCGCCCGGGCGTATCTTGTCGAGGTTGCGGATGATGCTGGCGTCGTAGCGCTTCAAGCCTTCGATGCGCAGCTCGCCGAAGCGCAGCTCGGGGCCGCTGTCGAGCACGACCAGCAAGGACACCTTGTGCGTTTCCGGATCGACCACGGCTTGCGTATCGACCAGCTGGGCGCGCGGGTAGCGCGTCTGCACCACTTCGCGCAGCAGCGCGCGCTTGGCGGACTCCCATTCCGCCTGGCGGAACACGCTGCCCGTCTTCAGGGCCCAGCTGCGTTTCAGGGCTTCCGTATCGTAGGGTTCGGAAGCGGCCAGCGGCGGCGTGGGATCGAAGCCGCGCAATTCCAGCTCGACCTTGTCGACGGTCACGGGCTGGCCCGGCTCGACGTCGACGATGACGACGGGTTTGGCGCCCGTCGTATCGACGCGCACCGTGACGACGGGCGTGTAGTAGCCGGCCGTGGCGATGAGGTTTTTGGCTTGCTCGGGCGTATCGCGCACGAGGCGCTGCAATTGCTCGCGGTCCATGCGCGGGTTGCCGCGGAAGCGTTCCAGGTCCAGGTTTTTTTCCAGCAACTCATCGAGGTCGCCGGGGGCGTTGACCTTGACCTCGTACTGCAGCGGGGCGGGCGCCGTTTCCGTGACGCTGGCGCTCTCCGGAGCAGCATCTTGCGCGGCCGCATGGGCGATGGGAAACAGCGAGATGACGCCGCCGGCGGCCGCCAGTGTCAGTTGACCCATTGCTTTTGTCACTACTTGTGCCAAAATTCGTGGTCGTATCGCCTTGCCGGCAGCCGTATGCCGTATGGGTCGTGCAGAAAACATGGTGCTCCAGATGAGTAAATGCTGACTGCATGTTACCGGAATAGGTAAACTGATGGCGGACGAATAAGTATTTTTTGCACTGGGAATCATGTTTCCCCGCGCACAATTGGAACAGAATCACACTGAAAAGAAAGAAATTATGCTAGCAACGGACTCCGCACTGGTGCTCTTTAGCGGTGGACAAGATTCCACCACCTGCCTGGCCTGGGCCCTGAAACACTATAGCCGCGTGGAAACCATCGGCTTTGACTATGGACAGCGCCATGCGATCGAGCTGACCGTGCGTCCCGGCGTACTGGAACAGATGCGCCGGCAGTCGCCCGAGTGGGACAGCCGCCTGGGCCAGGACCACATGATCGACCTGTCGCTGATTTCCGCCATTTCCGATACGGCCATGACGCAGAACGTCGAGATCGTCATGCAGGAAAACGGCTTGCCGAACACCTTCGTGCCTGGACGCAACCTGCTGTTCATGACGGTGGCCGCCACCGTGGCCTACCGCCGCGGCTTGACGGTGCTGGTGGGCGGCATGTGCGAGACGGATTTCTCCGGCTACCCGGATTGCCGCGACGACACGATGAAGGCGCTGCAAGTGGCCCTGAACCTGGGCATGGATACGCGTTTGAAGCTGGAAACGCCGCTGATGTGGCTGGACAAGGCGCAAAGCTGGGACCTGGCGGAAGACCTGGGCGGCCAGCCGCTGGTCGACCTGATCCGCAGCGGCACGCACACGTGCTACCTGGGCGAGCGGGGCGAATTGCACGACTGGGGCTATGGCTGCGGCACCTGCCCCGCCTGCGCCCTGCGCGCGAACGGCTACCAGCAGTACGCGGCGCGCAAGGCGGCAATGTAGCAAGTTGCGCCGTTTCTTCAAGCGGCGCGGCAGGCGTGCAAGCGATGCTGTGGTTTTTACCACAGGAGCGCCTTGCCATGACATCCCTCTTTGCCGCGCTGTACGGCCCCGTCTTCTGGGCCGGCTACATCGGCGCCGCCAGTTGCCTGATCGCGGTGTGCCACTACTCCCTCTGGGTCTTGCCGCCCTTGCTGTTGCTGGCCCTGCTCACTTCCCTGCTTGCCGAACGCTACCTGCCGTATGACGGCGCGTGGAACCACGCGCACGGCGACGGCTGGCGCGACGCCGTGCATGCGCTCGTCAACGAGGCGCTGTACCTGCTGGGCCTGGTTGCCTTCCCCCTGCTGGCCGGACACCTGGCGCTGGGCGCATTCTGGCCGGACCAGCTGCCATTCTGGGCGCAGCTGCTGCTGGCCATCGTCATCGCCGACTGCGGCATCACGCTCGTGCATTACCTGAGCCACCATTATTACTTTCTGTGGAAACTGCATGCCGTGCACCACAGCGTGCGGCGCCTGTACGGTTTCAATGGCTGGATGAAACACCCTTTGCACCTGCTGCTGGAAGCGGCGGGCGGCATGCTGCCCTTGCTGCTGCTGGGCATACCGGAGCCCGTCATGGCCGTGTTGGCGTTTGCCGTGGCGATCCAGCTGTTGCTGCAGCACGCGAACGTCGATATGCGCATGGGGCCGCTGCGCCACGTATTCGCCTGGGCGCCGCTGCACCGTTTTCATCACATGAAATACGGCACGGCGGGCGACGTGAATTTCGGCCTGTTCTTTACCTGCTGGGACCGCCTGCTGGGCACCTGTTTCGACGCACCGGGCTACCGCATGCGGGGCGAGGACCTGGGCATCGGCAGCCGTCCCGACTATCCCGTGGCCTACCTGCCGCAATTGATCGAACCGTTCCGCGCGGAAGAGGGCGTGCGCGCGCCCGAGCTGCCGGCCGGCTTGAAGCATGCGCTCAATCGAGCAGCGTGACCTGCAACTGGCGCAAGCTGCGGTCGGCGCGCACGCCGAACAGGCTGCGCATGGTGCGCGAAAAATGCGCCGCATCGGCAAAGCCGGCGCCGTGGGCCGCGTCCGTCAAGGTACTGCCGAGCAAGATAAAACGGATGGCCAGGCGCAAACGGCGCCATAGCACCAGCCGGCGCACGGGCAAGCCCAGCTGGGCGCTGAACAGGCGTTCCAGCTGGCTCAGCGACAAATGCGCGGCCCCGGCCACGGCGGCCGCGCTGACCTTGCCCGACAACAATATGTCGACCTGTTCCAGCGCGCGGCGCAAGCGGGGATCGGGCAAGGGCTCGCGCGGCTGGGCCCGCAATGCGGCGGCGATATGCTCCAGCGTGGGCGCGCCAGCCTGGGCGGCGGCCGCCAGCAAGGCTGCGCCACCCAGGCGCTGCGGCTCCGCATAGATGGTCAGCATGGGCGCCGGCGCGGCCACGATGGCGTGCGGGCGCAGGCTATCGACCAGCAAGTGCCGCGCCGTGTGGACGATGCCGTCGAGCTCTGCCGTGAAGGGCGCGCCCGTGCTCAGCATCAACTGGTGCGCATAATGGGCGTGGCTGTCCGTGGCGCCCGCCGCGCCATGCAGGATGGCGAAGTCCGGCGCCAGCCAGAGTGTTCCCTGCCAGCTGTCTTGCTGCAAATGTGGCTCCTTGTTGATGGATTGCGGGGCGATCATACCAGCGGGCGCGAGATGGTTTTCATGGCATCGAATTTTCATGGAGTACGCATCATTGCATCGACGAAACATGTGCGCTTTTTAGCACAATATTCAGCATTGCAAGGGCGCCCGCTGTAACGTACTATCATTCTCATCGACTACCGATGGTAATCGTGCAGCCGCGGCCAGCCATGTTGCCGGCCGTGTCGCGGTTTGATGTCATTCTGCCTGTCAGCCTGCCATGCCTACACGCGCGTCTTTGTCGTGGTTTGCCCGGCCAGTGTCGCACTGGGTGGGACCGCGCGCCCTGGCCGCGCTGGTGCTGGCGCTGTGCCTGGGACTGACGTATGGCGCCTGGCGCAATGCCCACGACGCCAGCGAACAGCAGGTGCGGGCCGATTTCGATTTCCGCGTGCGCGAACTGGTGGGCAACATCGCCGGCCGCATGCAGACCTATATCCAGGTGCTGCACGGGGTGCAGGGACTGTATGCCAGTTCGCAGGAAGTCACGCGCCGCGAATTCCATGCTTATCTGGCGGTGCAGCAAGTCGACCGAAACTTTCCCGGCATCCACGGTATCGGCTATCTGCCGCTGTTGCCCGGCGCCGCCCTGGCGCGGCACGAGGCCAGCGTGCGCGCGGAGGGCTATCCCGGCTATGCCGTGCGCCCGCAAGGCCAGCGCGCCTGGCACGCGCCCATCACCTATCTGGAACCTTTGAGCGAGAGCAACCTGCTGGCCTTCGGTTATGACATCTGGTCCGAACCGGTGCGCCGCGCCGCGCTCGAGCAGGCGCGCGATACGGGCCAGGCCGCCATGACGGGCAAGATCCACCTGGTGCAAGATGGCGGCAGCGCCCAGGCGCATGGTTTCCTGATCGTGCTGCCCGTGTATGACAATGGCTTGCCGCATGCCGGCGTGGAGCAGCGGCGCGCCGCCTTGCGCGCCTGGGTGTTTGCGCCGTTCCGCATGGGCGACCTGATGGCGGGCGTGGGCGGCGAGGCGGCGCGCCAGCTGGACCTGGAAATCTATGACGGCGCGCAACTGGCCGAGGCGGCCCTGATGTATGACAGCTTGCCGGGCGCCTTGTCGTCCGCCGCGTCGGACAGCCTGGTGTCGCGGCAGGCGATCACCATCGCCGGCCGCGCCTGGACCTTGCGCGTGCGCGCCATGCCGGGCTTCGATGGCGAGGTGCTGGCGCGGCCCCGCCTGGTGGCCTGGGCCGGCTTGCTGGCCAGCATCGTGCTGGCGCTGGCGGCCTGGCTGCTGGCGGCGGGCCGCGCCCGCGCCCAGGCGGCGCTGGCGCGCTCGAGCGAGCTGACTGCGCAGCTGGAGCAGGGGCAGGCGAGCGTGCTGGCGATGGCCGAGGCGGCGCAGCGCAGCCAGGCCATGTTGCGCAGCATCCTCGATTCGACCATCGACGGCATTCTGGTCGACAACATCAATGGCCGCATCTTCACCTCGAACCGGCGCTTCCGCGACCTGTGGCAAGTGCCCGACGCGCTCGACTGGCAAGCCGATGGCGCGGCGCTGGTGCGCCATGTGGAAAGCCAGCTGGAGCAGGCGGCGCCGTTCCTCGGGGCACGCGCCCACGCGCCGCACGGCCACCGCGAGCGGCGCGACGTGCTGCACCTGCGCGATGGACGGGTGGTCGAACAATATGTGCGCAGCATGCAGCTGGGCAATGAGCAGGCGCGCTTGTGGACCTTCCGCGATATCAGCGAGCGCAGCCAGATGGAGCGGCGCGAGCATACGCGGCGGCAAGTGCTGGAAATGCTGGCCACGGGCGCGCCGCTGGAGCGGGTGCTGGAAAGCGTGGTGCTGAGCGTGCAAGCGGACCATCCGGCCATGCTGTGCAGCATCTTGCTGCTCGATGAAAGCCGCCACCGCCTGGTGCTGGGCGCGGCGCCGAGCTTGCCCGCGTTTTTCAACCTGTCCAGCCATGGGCATGACCTCGACACGCTGCAGGGCGTGCATGGCATCGCCGCGCAAGCCGTGCGCGACGGCCAGCGCGTGATCGTCGGCGACCTGCATGCCGAGGCGCAGGAAACGATGGAACTGGCGTGCCGGGCCCAGCTGCAATCGTGCTGGGCCGAGCCCGTGCGTGGCGGCTCGGGCAAGCTGCTGGGCGTGCTGATGGCGTATCACCGCCAGCCGACGCTACCGGGTGCGGCGCATCTGGCACGCCTGAGCGAGGCGGCGCACCTGGCCGGCATGGCCATTGAACAGGCGCAGGTGGCGCTGGCCCTGCGCGCCGGCGAAGCGCGTTTCCGCAGCCTGTACGACCATGCGCCCGTGGCCCTGTGGGAACAGGACTGGTCGGCCGTGCGCGCCGCGCTCGATGCTCTCGAGCAAGCGGGCGTGCGCGACCTGGGCGCCCATTTCCAGACCAATCCGGACGCGCTGCAGCGGCTGGCGGGGCTGGTGCGCATCATCGATGCGAACGGCGCCGCGCTGGCGCAGGTGCGCGCCAACGAGGACGACCAGCGCCGCGGCGCGCTGAGCCTGGCACAGAATTTCGATGACAGCGCCTTGCCCCGTTTCGGCGATGCGCTGCTGGCGCTGGCTGGCGGCGCCCACCTGTACGAGTGCGAAAGCAGCTTCGTGCGTCTCGACGGCGCGGCGCGGCAAAATGAATTGAGCTTGCTGGTGATGCCCGGCCATGCGGACAGCCTGGACTTTGTCATGGTGTCCTCGCTCGACATCACCGAGCGCAAGCGCATGAACGCGGAACTGCTGCAGCTGGCCACCACGGATTTCCTCACCGGCTTGCCGAACCGGCGCCACTTCATGGCGTCGCTGGAAAACGAGCATGCCCGCTTGCAGCGCGAGCTGGCCAGCTGCGCCAGCGTGCTGATGCTCGACATCGATCACTTCAAGCGCGTCAACGACGAATACGGCCACGCCGTGGGCGATGCCGTGCTGCGTCACCTGGGCGCGCTGATGTGCCAGGCGCTGCGCAAGGTCGACGTGCCGGGCCGCGTGGGCGGCGAGGAATTCGCCATCTTGCTGCCGGGCACGGATCTGCCGGCGGCGGCCGTGTTTGCCGAACGGCTGCGCCGGCGCGTGGCGGAAAGTTCGCTGACCATCGATGGCGGCATTGTGCTCACCATCACGGTGAGCATCGGCATGGCCGCCATGGCCGGCACCGATGCCGATTGCGACGCCGTGCTGGCGCGCGCCGACGAGGCGCTGTACCGGGCCAAGCGGGGTGGGCGCAACCGCATCGAGCAGAATGACGGCGGCGGTGACGGCGTGCTCAGCAAGTTCATGGCGCAGTGATTACAGGCTGTGCTGACGCGTCTGCGCCTGCTTGCGGTTGCGGCTGACGATCAGCCAGACGATGGCGACGGGAATCAAGAGCGGCAGCAGCACGGGCGTGCTCAGCGCCAGTGCCAGCGCCACGCACAGGGCCACCACGGCGATCAGCACCACGCCCACGCCGGCCAGGACCACGCCCGTGACGACGGCGGCGCACACCAGCGCAATGGCGGCGATCAGCAAGCCGCCGCCGGCAAACACCAGGCCGAACAGCCACTCCAGCGGACCGTCGATCTCGTCGCCGTTGAGCTGCATGTGCATGTCCGCGGCGCCGATCTTGTCGAGGAACAGGCAGGCAAGCATGACGATGAGGACGAAGGTGAGCAATTTTTTCATGGTAAGCCTCGCTGTGTGGGGGATGGGGTGTTGCATGGTCACACTGTAGGGGCGCGCCCCGCTTGCCGCCAGCGGCGTGCGACAGGCCGTCATTTTCACGGTATGGAAGGCGCTGGAGGCCGGAAAAACGCTGATGTATAACAAGATTTCTTTTCTTGTAATGTGCGCAAGCCGTCCTATACTGATTACCTCAGTCCCGCAAGGAGGGCAACATGTTTGCAGATACCGGGGATCAATCGCTATCCCTTTCCCGCCATCGAACCACGCGCCAGCGTAGCGCCCCGCAGTCCTGCGCCGAGCCCGTCGGCGCGCCATCGGCGATACCGCCGATCATCATCACCCCGTTCAATTACCATGCACCGCTGCCGGCCATCGACCCGCGCTGGGTGCCGCCCGGTCCGCCGCTGACCTGGCCCAACCGGCCTGCCATGTCCATGTGCTGACAGTTGCCCGGGAAGGTGCCGGAAGGAAGTGGTGAAGGTTCACCGTTGCCGCCGGCAAGGCGGCACGGGCGGGCGTTTTCGACTATCATGCTAGCCCCGACCTTCCATCACGAGCACCGCCATGAGTACCGATTTTCCCGACTTTTCCGACGAATCCGCCGAGCAGGACAATGACGCCCCGATCCAGGAGCCGCGCCTGTGGGTAGGCAATGGCTGGACGGCGCGCGTGATCAAGAACGAGGAAGATGAAGGCTGGGCCGTGGCCATGATCAAGGATGGCGAACCGGAGCCGGCCCTCGTGGGGCCGTGGACCATGGGCCGCGACAAGAAAAACCCGAAGCCGCTCGACGTCAACGCCTTCAATACCCTGGTCAAGACGGCGTCCGAGGTGCTGCGCCGCCACGAGCAGCAGCTGCACGCGCAACTGCACAAGAACCTGTTCGTCGCCACCGACGAGGGGCAGATCAAGGTGATGTTCGACATCGTGCCCGACGAAGACCACCCGTACGCTGAACTGAGCGCCTACGACGCCGACGGCGAACAGATCGCCAAGGTGCGCACCTCGGCCGCGTTCAAGTTCAATGCCACGTCCGCGGCGAACTGGATCGAAGGCGGCTACCGCCGGCCGTAAGCTGCATATTGTTGGCGCCGATGCTGGTGTCGGATGACGCTCCTTCGGAGCTAATCCGACCTACGTCCGCCACCCATGGACAGGTAGGTTGGATCAGGCCTGAAAGGCCGTCATCGACATTGCTACCAGCGTCAACAATGCGTCGGATGACGCGCTTGCGACCTCGGCGGCCCCCGCTAATCCGACCTGCCTCTTACGGCATACGCCAGCCGGTACAGCAATGGCAGCACCAGCAGCGTCAATGCCGTCGACGATAAAATGCCGCCGATCACCACGGTGGCCAGCGGACGCTGCACTTCAGCGCCCGTGCCCGTGGCAATGGCCATCGGCACGAAGCCCAGCGACGCCACCAGCGCCGTCATCAAGACGGGCCGCAGGCGCGTAATCGCTCCCTCGCGTATGGCATCCTGCAAGGGCATGCCCTGTTCGCGCAGCTGGCGGATGTAGGCGATCATCACCAGGCCGTTGAGCACGGCCACGCCGGACAGGGCGATGAAACCGACCGCTGCCGAAATCGACATGGGAATGTCGCGCAGCCACAGGGCGACGATGCCGCCCGTCAAGGCGAACGGGATGCCGCTGAAGACCAACAAGCCATCTTTCACATTGCCGAACATGGCAAACAGCAGGACGAAGACCAGCGCCAGCGCCACGGGCACCACCAGTTCCAGGCGTTTCGTGGCCGACTGCAGCTGCTCGAACTGGCCGCCCCAGCTGGTCCAGTAGCCGGCCGGAATGGCCACCTGCGATTGCAACTGCTGCGTGGCGTCGGCCACGAACGAGCCGATATCGCGCCCGCGCACGTTGGCGCTGATGACGATGCGGCGCTTGCCGTCTTCGCGGCTGATCTGGTTCGGCCCCGGCGCCACCTGCAGGCTGGCCACTTCGCCGAGCGGGATGAAGCGGGCGCGGCCTTCCGCCGCCGCGCCCAGGGGCAGGGCGATCGGCAGGCGTTTGAGTTGCTCCAGGTCGCTGCGCAGGCTGTCGGGCAGGCGCACGACGATGTCGAAGCGGCGGTCGCCCTGGAACAGGGTGCCGGCCTCCTGCCCGCCGATGGCCGTGGCGATCGCCGCCTGCACGTCGGCAATGTTGAGACCGTAGCGGGCCGTCTGCTCGCGGTCGATCTGCACCGTCAGCATCGGCAGCCCCGTCGTCTGCTCGACTTTTACCTCTGTCGCGCCGGGAATCTTGCCCAGCACGCCCGCGATCTTCGCCGCCGTGCCGTCGAGGACAAGCATGTCGTCGCCGAACAGTTTCACGGCCACGTCGCTGCGCACGCCGGAAATCAGTTCATTGAAACGCAGCTGGATCGGTTGCGAAAACTCGTAGTTATTGCCCGGCAAGCTCGTGGCCGTGGCTTCGATTTCCGCCAGCAATTGCTCGCGCGATTTTGTCGGTTCCGGCCATGCGTCGCGGGGTTTCAGCATGATGTAGCCATCGGAAATATTCGGCGGCATGGGGTCGGAGGCGATCTCGGCCGTTCCCGTGCGGGCGAACACGCGCGCGATTTCCTTGTGGTTTGCCATCAGCTTGCTTTCCAGCTGCTGCTGCATGGCCAGCGATTGCGTCAAGCTGGTGCCGGGAATGCGCAAGGCCTGGATGGCGATGTCGCCCTCGTTCAGGCTGGGCACGAATTCGCTGCCCATGCGCGTGGCCAGCAAGCCCGACAGCACGACGGCTACCGCCGCGCCCGTCAACACGACGGGCGTGTTGCGCATCACCTTGTCCAGCAGCGGCGCATACCAGCGCTTGGCGGCGCGCATGATGGCGTTTTCCTTCTCCGCCACCTTGTCGCCGATAAACAGCGCCATGGCGGCCGGGATGAAGGTGATCGACAGCAGCATGGCGCCCAGCAGGGCGATCACCACCGTCAGGGCCATCGGCGTAAACATGCGGCCCTCCACGCCCGTCAGCGCGAAGATGGGCAGGTACACGACCATGATGATCAGCTGGCCATACAGCAGGGGCCGGCGCGCCTCTTGCGATGCGGCAAACACTTCCTGAAAACGCTCCTGCAAGGTCAAGGGCCGTCCCAGTTTCTGCTGCGCATGGGCCAGGCGGCGCACGCAGTTTTCCACGATGACCACGGCGCCATCGATGATGATGCCGAAATCGAGCGCCCCCAGACTCATCAGGTTGGCGCTCACATGGTATTGCACCATGCCCGTAAACGTGAACAGCATGGCCAGCGGTATCACCATGGCCGTGATGACGGCCGCGCGGATATTGCCGAGGAATAAGAACAGGATGGCGATCACCAGTACCGCGCCTTCCAGCAGGTTTTTCTTCACCGTATTGATGGCCTTGTCGACGAGTACCGTGCGGTCATACACGGTGACGGCGTGCACGCCTTTGGGCAGGCTGCGGTTGATTTCCACCATCTTTTTATCCACGGCTTGCGACACGGCGCGGCTGTTCTGTCCGATCAGCATGAAGACGGTGCCGAGCACCACTTCGCGGCCGTTTTCCGTGGCCGCGCCCGTGCGCAGCTCGCGCCCCAGCACCACGTCGGCCACGTCGCGGATGCGGATGGCCACGCCCTGCACATTGGCGACGACGATGTTGCCGAGATCGTCCTTGGACGCCACCTGGCCCGGCGCGCGTATCAGCAGCTGCTCGCCCTGCCGTTCGATGTAGCCGGCGCCCACGTTGCTGTTGTTGCGCTCGAGCGCCGTCACCACGTCTTGCAGGCTGATGCCGTAGGCGGCCAGCTTTTCCGGATACGGCGCCACCTGGTATTGCTTGGCGTAACCGCCGATGGCGTTGATTTCCGTGACGCCCGTGACATTGCGCAACTGCGGCTTGATGATCCAGTCCTGGATTTCGCGCAAGTCCGTCGGCGTGTACGGCGTGCCGTCCGGCTTTTTCGCGCCGCTTTCCGTTTCCACCGTCCACAAATAGATTTCGCCGAGGCCCGTGGAAACGGGGCCCATCTTGGGCGTAATGCCGGCCGGCAAGCTTTCCTTCGCTTCCTGCAAGCGCTCGTTGATCATCTGGCGGGCAAAATAGATGTCCGTGCCATCCTTGAAGATCACGGTCACTTGCGACAGGCCATAGCGCGACAGCGAGCGCGTCTGCTCCAGGTTGGGCAAGCCTGCCATGGCCGTCTCGATGGGGAAGGTGACTCTCTGCTCGGTTTCCAGCGGCGAATAGCCGGCGGACTGGGTATTGATTTGCACCTGCACGTTGGTGATGTCGGGCACGGCGTCGATGGGCAGCTTTTGATAGCTGTAGATGCCCAGGCCGGCCATCGCGGCCACGGCCAGCATCACCAGCCAGCGCTGGTCGATGGCGAAGCGGATCAAGCGTTCAAACATGATGGTTTCCTTAGCTTTGACGTGATCAATGTTCGTGGCCGGCAGAATCTTTGCCCAGCTCGGACTTCAGGACGAAACTGCCTTGCGCCGCGTACGGCGTGCCGGCGGCCAGGCCCTGCTTGATGTGCGTCAATGTGCCATCGCTGCGGCCCAGCACCACGGGCGTGGCCTGGTAGCCCTCCTTGACCTGCACGAAGACGACGGGCTTGTCTTCCACCGTCTGGATGGCCGTGCTCTGCACGGTGACGGGCGCGTCCGCTTCGCCGGACACCACTTCCACGCTGACGAACAGCCCCGGGCGCCAGGCCATGTCCGGGTTCTGCAAGCTGATGCGTGCCTTGGCCGTGCGCGTCTGTTCGCCCAGCAGCGCGCCCACGTAGGTGATCGTGCCTTGCGCGCTGGCATCAAACGCGCTGGCTTTGACTTCCGCCTTGCCTCCCATGCGCACGGTGGCCAGGTCTTTTGCCGGCACGGCGATTTCCGCCCACACGGTCGACAGGTCGGAAATGACGAAGATGTTCGCGTCTTCCTTGACGGCTTCGCCCAGGGTGATGTGTTTTTCCAGCACCATGCCGTCGAACGGCGCGCGGATCTCGTAGCGGTTCAGCGGCCCTTTGCTGCTGCCGCTGGCGCCCAGCGCGCTGAGCTTTTGCTGCGCGTTCTGCACGGCGATTTCCGCCTCGCGCCACGCTTGCTGCGCCTGCAGGTAATCCTGTTCGGCCGAAATCTTCTCGCGCCACAGTTTTTCTTCGCGCTCATACGTGGAGCGGGCCAGCGACAGGCGCCGCTGCGCCGACAGCAGTGCGCTGCGCTGTTCCGACAGTTCCGTGCTGGCGATGACGGCCAGCACTTGCCCCTTTTTCACCAGCTGGCCCAGGTCCGCCTGCACGGCTTCCACCACGCCGGCCAGGCGCGGCACGACGTGGGCCGTGCGGTCTTCATTGAAACGGATTTCGCCGGGCAGGGCCACCGTCGTCTTGATGCGGCCGGGCGCGGCCGTGGCGATGACGACGCCGGCCGCCTTGCCTTGCGCCGCCGTCAATTCCAGCCGGCCTTCCACTTCCTCGTGGCCGTGTTCGTCTTTCTTTTCAGCGTGGGCTTCCGCCTTGGCGGCGGTGGGCGGCGCCGTCGTGGAATTGCCCGTGCCGAGGATGAGGATGGCCAGCACGATGCCAGCGGCCGCGATGGCGCCGATGGCGATCGCTTGTTTCTTGTCGAGTTTGATATTCATTGTCATGGATTCCTTACAGGGGAGCAGGGGCGCCCAGCAGGCGCTCGATCTCGGCGGCGGCGTGCTGCGCTTCCGTCAGCGCGCGCAGGTATTGGTTTTTGGCTTGCAGCAAGGTGCGCTGGGCATCGAGCACGTCGAGGAAGGCGAACTTGCCGAACTCAAAGCCCTTGCTGGCCGCGTCGTAGGCGCTCTGGGCGCCGGGCAAGATATCCTGGCGCAAGCTTTCCACGTCGAGCCGGGCCGTGGCCAGGCGTTCGCTGGCGGCGGCCACGGCCGTCTGCACGGCGATGCGGGCGGCGACCAGCTCGTCGCTGGCCTTGTCGCTGCGGCGCAGGGCGTCGAGCTTGTTGCCCGCATTGCGGTCGAACAAAGGCAGCGGCAGGGCCAGGCCGATGATGGCCTGGTTGCGGCCCAGCTCTTCCGAGCGCTTCATGCCGATGCTCACCGTGACGTCGGGTGTGGCGCGCCGCTGTTCCACGTCCAGCATGGCTTGCCGCTGGGCAAGCGCGCTGCGGGCCTGGCGCACGGCAGGGGCTTGCTCCAGTCGTGCCGCCAGTTCGCTGCCTGGCGGCAGCGGCGGCAAGGTTTCCAGGCGTCCCTCGGCCACGGTAAAGCGGGGCGCGGCATTGCCCCACAGGGCGGCCAGGCGCTTGCGGGCGCCAGCCAGCGTGCTGCGGGCCAGGTTCAGCTCCAGCCGCACGCTCGCTTCGGCGACCCTGGCGCGGGTTTCCTCGACGGGGGACGCCTTGCCGGCTGTCACCCGGCGCGCCGTGATGTCGCTGGCGCGCGCGGCCAGCGCCTGCGCGCTGTCGGCCAGACGCAAGCCTTCCTGCGCCGCCAGCACGTCGACGAAGGCGGTGGTCACTAGCGCGCGCGTGTCGGCTTGCTGCAGGGAAAGGCCAGCTTGCGCCAGGTCTTCGCCGCGCTGGGCGACGGCGGCGCGCGCGCCACGCTTGCCGCCCAGTTCTATGAGCTGGTTGAGTTGCACGGTGGTGCTGCGCGTGGCGCGCCGCGTGTCTTCCAGCACGGTTTGCAGTTCCGGGTTGGGCAGGGCGCGCGCCTGTTGCAGGGCGCCGCCCTGCGCCGCCAGTTCATGGCGGGCGGCCGACAGGGTGGCGTTGCCGCCTTCGGCCAGCAGCAGGGCGGCGGGCAGGGTCAGGGGCGCGGTGGGTTCTGCAGGTGTTTGCGCGTGCGCAAAGTTGCCGGCCAGCAGGCCAGCGGAAAGTAACAAGATGATTCGGTACATCGAATTCTCCAGGGAATGGAAAAAGAATTCGACGGGACGCGCAGGCTGGCGCCTGCTTTAGTCAGGCCCGCATATTGCGATCAGTGAAAGAAACGTCCCGTCGGCCTAGATGGCCGACGACCAGTCAGGGCGCTTGGGAGCGTCCGGGATGTGGGAAGCGTAAAAGAAGGGGGAGGTGTCCGCGTTGACGGACGCCATGTCGCCGACGGGCAGGCTGGAGCCGGCCGGCAGCCACGCATGGCCGATGCCGTGGCAGACGTTGCAATCGCTGTGCGGCTGGCCTTTTTTCTGCTGCTCAGCTTTATCGCCGGCGGGTTGTTTGTCCGCATCGGCCTTGTGCTGGTGGCTGTGGTGGCCCAGGTGCTGCGCCGCCTTGCCTTCCTCGTGCAGGCAATACGCGCTCGCCGCGGCCCAGGACATCTGGAGCGGAAGCACGAACAGCAGCAAAATGAGGAAGAATTTTTTCATGTATGCATCTATTGTACAGAAAGGCGGTCCCGCATGCCTGGCTGGGCGCGCCACGCCTTCAGTTGCGCGGCGATGGCCTTGCCCTGGAATAGCTGCGGCTCGGAATGCTCTTCCGCCTCCATGCCGCCTTCGAGGAAATCGGCCGCCTCGCGCGCCTGCACCAGCACCTTGGCCTTGTCGAAGGCCTCGGCGAAGCCTACGCTCTTGGGCAAGGCTTCCTTGAAATACGCTTCGCTGAAATACGTAAAATCGTTCTGGTCGTCGCAGCCGAACGAGGTGCGGTCGCTGCGCGCGGCCGTGATGATGAGGGTGTTGTCATCTCTCAAAGGCGCAATGAAGCCGCCCGCATAGCAGGCCGAGATCACGATGACTTTCCAGCGGATGCCGCTGCGCTTGAGCATGCCCGCCAGCTCCTGCGCGGGCAGGCTGTGCAAGTCCATGCCGTTTTGCGCCAGCGCCAGTTCGTGCTCGGGCGAGCCGTGGCTGGTGAGGAATAAAAACAGGATGTCGTTCTGCTTGTCCATCTTCGCGCCCAGGGCGTCGAGGCTGGCGGCGATGCTGGTGCGCGTGGCCATCGGCTGCTGCGCCACCGTGTTGCGGCTGTTGACCAGCATCAAGGAGCGGCCCACGGTGCCGTAATCGCGGTCGAACTGGCGCTGCACGAAGGCCGTTTCGCGGTGAAACACTTCCTGCGCACCGTCGCCGGCCACGCCCAGCAGGTACAGGTTGATCTTTTTCGCCCCGTCGCGCGGCGCGATGCGGGCCAGGGCGCCGTCGAGCAGGGTGCGCTGGTTGTACAGGGCCAGCTCGATATTGTCGCGCGTGAGCTTGTCTGCGGCCGGGTCGTCCAGCTGGCCTTCCGTCCAGTTGCCGCTGTCTTCGCGCCGGCCGTCCGGCTGCGCCACGGCGTAGCGCAGCACGCCCTTGCCGTCGAACTGGCCATTCTTGAAGCCACCCCGGTATTCGTCGCCGTCGGCCGTGCGCAGCACGCCTTCGCCCTCGAATTTCCAGTCTTTCAGCTCGCCTTCGTAGTGGATGCCGTCGCTGGTGGTGACCTTCGCCTTGCCCTGCACCTGGCCCTGGACGAAGTCGCCTTCGAAGACGGTGCCGTCCGTGTCGGTCAGCTTGCCGGCGCCATGCGGGCGCCAGTGCTTGAACTGTCCCTCGAAGGTGGCTCCATCGGCGCCCTGGAAGCGGCCTTGTCCCTCGAAGCTGCCGTTGACGAAGTTGCCCGCATAGATTTCGCCCTTGGGCGAGGTGTAGCGGCCGATGCCGTCGAAGGCGCCCTGGCGGAATGCGCCCGTGTATTCGACGCCGGACGCCTGGCGCAGCTTGCCCTGGCCGGAAAACACGCCGCGCGCGAAGCCCCCTTCGTAATAGGCGCCGCTTGCGTATTCGAGCCGGCCCTGGCCGTGCATCTTGCCCGCGACGAGGGGGCCGAAATAGCGTCCGCCATCGGCCGTTTCCGCCGCCGGCGCCTTGGCTGGCGCGGCGCACAGCGGCGGCATGCCCAGCGCGGCAAAGGCCAGCAGGCCGGCGAGGGTGTAGGGGCGAAGCGAGGCGCGTAGCATGGCGGTCATGAGGACGGTCTGGTCTATAGGAAGGGGCCTAGTCTGCCACTGTATTGCCAGCGTGGCAAATGCGCGCGTGGCGTGTGCTGCTCTGCCTCAAGGCAAGATTCTGTGTTTTATGCCGTGCCAAGGCTGGGCTGAACTGATAATATTGATTTTCAGAACATATACTTGCACAAGGTACATAGTCACCCATGGAAAGCCGTCTCAGCCGCCTGGAAGCCGTCCAGACCGTGTTGCTGGAAATCGGGCAGCGCTCGAGCACCTGCAGCGATATCAGCGAATTCCTGCAGGCGGTGCATGCGGCGCTGGGACGCATCATGTATGCGGCCAACTTTTACGTGGCGCTCAGCGACCGCGACGACGGCCTCGTGCGCTTTCCCTACTTTGTCGACGAATTCGACGCCGCGCCCGACCCGGACGAGGGCGTGCGCCTGGCCAGCGCCGCGCAGTCGCCCACGGCCTGGGTCATCGTCAACCGCAAGCAGCTGGTGATGACGGCCGACGACGACGCCATGCGCGCCATCGGCGGCGGCGCCTGGGGCGGCGGCACGGCGGCCGAGCACTGGATCGGCTGCCCGCTGCTGGACCAGCAGCACCAGGTGCTGGGCGCCATCGTCATCCAGAGCTATGACGCGCAGCACCGCTTCAGCCTGGAAGACCAGGCCCTGTTCGCGCTGATCGCCACGCACGTGTCGAGCGCCCTGCAAGGCATGCAAAGCATGGATCGGCTGGAAAAGGCGGTGCAGGAGCGCACGGCCCTGCTGGCGCACGAGGTGGCCGAGCGGCGGCGCGCGGAAAACCTGCAGCATGCGCTGTATGAAATCGCCAACCTGTCGGCGCAGGCGGCCGACGCGACCACCCTGTATGCGCGCCTGCACGCCATCATCAGCGAACTGGTGACGGCAAAGAATTTCCTCATCGCCCTGTATCACCCGGACAACAAGGACATCACGATCCCGTATTTCGTCGACGAGAAGGATGCGCAGGCGCCCGTGAAACGCTTTCATTACGGCATCGGCATGAGTTCCTACGTGCTGGCGCGCCGGCAAGCGTGTTTGCTCGATGCCGGCAGCTATGCGGCGCTGGTGGCCAGTGGCGAGATGGACGAGCCGCTGGGCAATACCAGCATCGCCAGCTGGATGGGCGCGCCCATGCTACTGGGCGACCGCAAATATGGCGTGATCATCGTGCAAAGCTACGACGAATCCGTCGTGTATGGCCAGGCGGAACTGGACGTGCTGGCCTTCATGGCCAGCCACGTGGCCGTGGCGATGGCCCGCATCCAGGCCGACAGCGCCATGCGCCAGGCCAAGGAAACGCTGGAAGAGCAGAACGCGGCCCTGAACAGCGCCTTGAACGCCTTGCAGGAAGCGCAGTCGGAACTGGTGCGCCAGGAAAAGCTGGCGTCCTTGGGACGCCTGGTGGCGGGCGTGGCCCATGAAATCAATACACCGCTGGGCATCTGCGTCACGGCCACCAGCCATTTGGTGCAGGAATTGAAGCTCACGCGGGAAGACCTGGCGGGCGGCCAGCTCGATGAAGACGGCTTGCAGCAGTTTTTCGACATCGTCGACCAGACCCTGCGCATCATGACGACGAATACGCAGCGCGCCGCGGCGCTGGTGCGCAGCTTCAAGCAGGTGGCCGTCGACCAGTCCTCGGACGAACTGCGCAGCTTTAACTTGCGTAAATACCTTGATGAAATCCTGCTCTCATTGCAGCCCAAGCTGAAGGGCAAGCCCGTCAAGGTGGAAATCGACTGCGCGCCCGAGGTGCAGCTGCGCAGCTATCCGGGCGCCGTCTCGCAGATCGTCACGAACATGGTGGTCAATTCACTGGTGCACGGCTTTGCCGAAGGCGAGCCGGGCAAGATCAAGCTGTCCGCCCGGACGGCCGGCGACATGCTGGAACTCGACTATAGCGACGACGGCATGGGCATGGACAGCGCCACCCTGGGCCAGCTGTTCGACCCTTTCTTCACGACAAAGCGGGGCTCGGGCGGCAGCGGCCTGGGGGCGCATATCCTGTATAACCTGGTGACGGGACCGCTGGGCGGCACGGTGAAGGTGGTCAGCGCGCCGGGGATGGGGTTGCATTACAAGATACGCTTCCCGCTGGAGCCACGTAGGTCGGATTAGCGGCAAGGCCGCGTAATCCGACGCCGGCGGCTAGGCTAAAAACGGCGGGCCGGAGACGCGGGCCTGAGAAAATGCCGATGGCGGCGTTGCAGCTCCTTGCCGTACGTGCGTACTGTCTGCGTCGCTGCGCCTTGCCCTCGACATTTTTCAGGCCCGCTTGGCCTGGAGAGCCTAAGTTGGGGTCTTGGGCCGACGTGTGGTTTGCTGGCGTGCGTATCGCGTAATCCGACCTCCGCCGGATTTTAATCAGGGAAACGTTGATTTAACGCATGTCCCGTAGGTCGGATTAGCGCTTGCGCGTAATCCAACAACATCGTTGGCGTGGCCGGTGGTGGTGTCGGATTA